>DATFQK010000196.1:0-11491 GCA_035264345.1 Gemmatimonadales bacterium
ATGGCGCCCACCGAGCTGCTGGTTGAGCAGCACGGCGCCACCCTGGAGAAGCTGCTGGAGCCTCTGCAGCTCAGGCCCGAGCTATTGCTCGGCCGTCAGACACCGGCGGAGAAAGCTGTGGTGCGAAAACGGCTGGCCACGGGGCAGGCTCGACTCGCGGTCGGCACCCACGCACTGTTGCAAGAGGGAGTGACGTTCAAGCGTCTCGGCCTGGTGGTGATCGACGAGCAACATAGGTTCGGCGTCGAGCAGCGGGCGGGGCTGATCGGGAAAGGTGTGGCTCCGGACGTGCTGCTGCTGACCGCTACGCCTATCCCGCGCTCGCTCGCCCTGACGCTCTACGGTGACCTCGACGTATCGACGCTGCGCGAACGGCCGCCTGGACGCGGGCTGGTTCGTACCGCGTTGCGTCACCGGAATCAGCGCGAGCGGGTGTTCGATTTCGTCCGTGCCGAGTGCCTGACGGGGCGCCAGGCCTATGTGGTATTGCCGGTGATCGAGGAATCCGAGCGGGCGGATCTGCGCGCGGCAACCACGATGGTCCAGACCCTGGCCGCCCGCTGGCCCGAGCTGCAAGTGGAGCTGGTTCATGGCAGGATGAAGGCCGAGGACCGTGACTTGGTGATGCGCCGCTTTCGCAATGGCGAGGTGCACGTGCTGGTGGCAACCACAGTCATCGAGGTCGGCATCGACGTGCCCAACGCCACCATCATGGTAATCGAGCACCCAGACCGATTTGGCCTGGCCCAGCTGCACCAGCTACGGGGCCGGATCGGCCGGGGCTCCGAGGAGAGCTATTGCATTCTCCTGGTTGACGGGCCCTCGCCCGAACGGTTGGAGGGATTTGCGTCCACCTTGGATGGCTTCAAGATCGCGGAGCTGGATTTGACCGAGCGGGGAATGGGCGACCTGATTGGCGCCCGGCAGCACGGGGGATTCGAGCTGCGCCACGCGAGACTTCCAGAGGATGCCGATCTGCTGACACACGCCCGCGAGCTGGCCACCCAGGTGATTACCGCAGACCCTGGGTTGCAGCGGCGTGAGAACCAGCGCCTGCGGGAACGAGCGGTGTCGCGCTATCCTCGGGCAGTCGAGTTGTTTCGGGTGGGCTAAACCGGCGAACCCTAAAATTGAACCCGCACGCCCAAGCCGGTGGCTCGGTACAGGCTGCGCACTTCGGGCTCGAAAGGAATGTTTTCCGGCGGGCCCTTGGGCAGCGTGAGCTCCCAGATGAACAGCACTGCCGCTCCGGCCAGTGCCGTCTGGCCCCCAATCAGCCAGCCCCGGGCCGCCCGGTCGTAATGCAGTGAGGTCTGATAGAAGGCTTCGATCTCGGGATCAGTGTAACTCCCGGTCGGTCCGAGGTCACACCGGGACGGGTCGTCGAAGCAGCGCGATTCCAACTCATCGAAGGAGTCATCGGCGTCGTTATGCGCTTCCAGGGCCAGATAGTTCATGGCAGCTGAGCCGGCCACCAGCACCCACTTGCCGTACTTCACCAGCGGACTCGGTTCCTGCGCCTGAGCCGGGCTGCTGAACAGCGCCCCTCCTAACAGCAGCGTCCAGAGGCGGGTCATCGCCGCAGCCGATGCAAGTCGCCATTCCCGCCCAGGGCGAGGAGCCCGTCGCTCAGCGGAACCGGACCCAGCTCCACCGGACGCCACACCCGCACCCGCCAGACCTCGGTTCCGTCGATGCGGAGGGCTCGGATCACCCCGTCAGCTCCGCCCAGCAGAATCTGCCGTCCTGCGATTGTGACCGGAGTTGTAACCGGCCAGTCCAGCCGGGCCAGTGTCTTCATTTTCGGCTCCGGCCCAGGCTCGATCCGGTAAAGGGTCCCCGCCCGAGTCGCCAGATACAATGTGTCTCCCACGGCAGCCGGCGACCCGAGCACCGGGGCATCAACTCGCAGGGTCCAATGCCGCTGGAGGTCATGCGGGCTGATCGAGACCAGCAGAGAGTCGGTGGTGCCTGCAATCAGCGCGTCTCCTTGCTGGAGCACCGAAGACACGATGGTCCCGGGTGTCCTGGCCCGATGGGTAACCGTCCCATCGCTCGTCTCCAACCGGAACAGGGAATCCGTCGTTGCGACCAGTGCTCCGCCAAGACCTGCGGGCACCGCCGCGGTGCGGGACACACCGAGTCTCCGCCGCCACTTGATCTTGCCCCCAGCCGGATCGACCCCCAGTGCCTCACCCTGCTGAGAGAGGGCAATCAGCATCCCATTGATGAGCGCGAGCGGGGCGCCGACAGGTGGGGTCGCGACTCGCCAGATCTGCTTCCCGGTAGATCTGCGAAGGGCGGAGACTCTTCCCTGGGGCCGGGAGCTGGCGGCGAAGACGGTATCGCCGGAGACCAGGACCCCGCCCACGATCATGCCAGGCAAGCGCGAGGACCAGCGCACCTCACCGCTCGAGAGATTCACCGCATAAACCTTTCGATCGATGCTGCCGCCATAGAGCGTATTGTCCTCGATCTTGACGGGATCGGTAAACCGCCGGCCGGCTTTCGCCGTCCACACCGGCGTCGGGGCATCGCCGGCGACGCTCGGGGCCAGTGGGGCTGGTGGCGGACGAAAGTTTATGCAGGCCGCGTTGACGCCTCCCACCAGCAGGGCTAGACTCAACGCTCCTCGCAGGCGACACACACTCCCAGCGGACCCAGCATGGCCGTAGCGAACATCAGAGGGCTTCATGCGCACGTGGGCGAAACCGTCACCGTGAGAGGATGGGTCGTGACGACGCGGTCCAGCGGGAAGATCGCGTTCGTGGTCATGCGCGACGGTTCGGGATACGTCCAAGGCGTTCTTTCGAAGAAAGAGGTACCGGACGTCACCTGGGCGACATTTTCCACCCTCACCCATGAAGCCAGTGTGGCAGTGACGGGGACCGTTCGAGCCGAGCCGCGCTCGCCCGGTGGCTGCGAGCTTGCGGTCCAGTCCATCGAGGTGCTTGGGAGCAGCCCTGATTTTCCGATCAGTCCTAAAGAGCATGGGACGACTTTCCTCTTCGAGCATAGACACCTGTGGCTTCGGAGCCGCCGCCAGGCTGCCATTGCCCGGGTGCGCCATGAGGTGGCGCAGGCAATTCGCGACTTCTTCTACCAGAGAGACTTTGTCCTGGTAGATACTCCCATTCTGACCGGTGCCATCGGGGAAGAGGCGGGAAACCTCTTTGCTACCGAGTACTTCGACCTGGGTAAAGCCTATCTGGCCCAGACCGGCCAATTGTACGTGGAAGCGGCGGCTGCCGCCCTGGGCAAGGTCTACTGCTTCGGGCCCACCTTCCGAGCCGAAAAGTCCAAGACCCGCCGGCACCTTACCGAATTCTGGATGGTCGAGCCGGAGGTCGCTTTCAACGATTCCGACGCCAACATGCGGCTGCAGGAGGAATTCGTCGGCTATCTGGTCGGCCGCACGTTGGAACGCCGTCAAGAGGAGCTGAAGGAGCTGGAACGGGATCTCGCTCCACTGCACCGAGTCCAGCCGCCCTTTCCCCGAATCTCCTATACTGATGCCGTCGCCCGCCTCAACGCTCTCGGCTCCGATATGGCGTGGGGAAACGATCTGGGTGGGGACGATGAGACGTTGCTTGCCCGCGAGTATGACCGTCCGGTGTTCGTGTACAACTATCCCAAGCACGTGAAGGCCTTCTACATGAAGGAAAACCCGGCGGATCCGCGGACGGTGCTGAACAATGACTGTCTCGCGCCGGAGGGGTATGGTGAGATCATCGGCGGGTCGCAGCGGGAGGATAACTACGAGAAGCTGCTGAGCCGGATCCAGGAACAGGGTCTCGATCCCGAGGCCTATCGCTGGTATCTCGATCTCAGAAAGTATGGCACTTTTGTCCACTCGGGATTTGGCCTGGGCATCGAGCGAACCGTGGCCTGGATCTGTGGGGTTCCTCACATTCGCGAGACTATAGCTTTTCCGCGGCAGATACACCGGTTGTATCCCTAGTCTTTACCTCATCCCACAAAGCGTCGAGGGTTTCGAGTCCCGCGGTGGACACATCGATGTCCCTTTCCGCTGCCAGCTGCTCCACCTCGGTAAACCGGCTCCGGAATTTTCGGTTGGCACGGTCGAGCGCGACTCCCGGCTGTACCCCAGCTTTCCGGGCGAGATTGACCACCGCGAAGAGCAGATCACCAATTTCACCGATCAGGGCGTCGCCGGGCACCCTATCTGGACTGTTCGGATCCGGATCTCGGGTGGACTCTGCGGGATGGACGGCGTGCAGCTCTGCCTCAACCTCAGCCAACTCCTCCCTGATCTTGGTCAGCGGCCCACTCACGTCCGGCCAATCGAATCCGACCGATGCTGCCCGCTCCTGCAGGCGAAACGCCATAAGGAGCGGGGGGAGGGTGGGAACGATGCCCTCGAGCACCCGTCCCCGCCGCTCCCGCCGTTTGATCGCCTCCCACGGCTCGGGTTCACCCAGCTCGAACAGGTGAGGATGGCGCCGGCGCATCTTTCGTTCGAGCTCGCTGGCTACCTCTTCGGGGCTGAAGTCGCCTGACTCCTCGGCCAGCACCAGCTGAAAGGCGAGGTGAAGCAGGAGATCGCTCAATTCAGCCTGGATCGCTCGGGGATCGGCTTCACCCAACGCATGGTCCAGCTCGAGCGCTTCCTCCACCAGGTAGGGTCGAAGGGTTTCACGGGTCTGGGCCCGGTCCCAGGGACAGCGGATGCGGAGATCTCGCACCATCTCCATCGCGCGCCCCAATGCCGATTTGTCTTGCATGTAACCCTCACGCCGAATATGATACCCGCCGCCTTGACCACCACCTTTTCCCCCGAGACCGCGCGTGCCTGGGTGGATGTTGACCTGGCCGCGCTGGTGGCGAACGCGCGCAAAGTTGCCGCAGTCAGTGGTAGTCGTTTGCTGCCGATGGTCAAAGCTAACGGCTATGGTTTGGGCGCGGTGGACGTGGCGCGAGCCCTGGAAGCCGTAGACCCCTGGGGCTTCGGGGTGGCGTCGATCGAGGAAGGGGAGAGCCTCCGCTCCGCAGGAATTACTCGGCCCATCCTCGTGGCAACACCTCTCGTTCCCCAGTTGGTCGCCCGGTACATCGAGCTCGACTTGCGTCCCGCGGTTGGAGATCCCGCCGCGCTCGACGCCTGGGTGGCCCAGGCCGACCGGCCCTTCCACCTCGAGATCGATACCGGGATGAGCCGGGCCGGGGTTCGGTGGAACGACGCCGCAGCATTGGAGCGAATCCGGAGCACACTCCGGACGGCTCGAGCATGGGAAGGAGTGTTCACCCATTTTCTCGACTCCGAGTCCGATGCGAATACTACGGCGCTCCAGTGGCGACGCTTCCAGCAGATCCTGGACGCGCTGCCTCGGCGGCCTTCGCTGGTTCATGCCGCCAACAGCGCCGCCGCGTTGCAGGGCAGCCGCTACGCGGCAGATCTGGTTCGCCCCGGCATCTTCCTTTATGGGGGAGCTGCCGGCGCCGCAATCCCGCAGCCCGTTGCTGCACTCCGCGCCCGGGTCGTGGCGCTTCGCTGTCTTGAGCCGGGAGATACTGTGGGTTACGGCGGGAGCTTTCGAGCGGACCGCCACTGCACCATCGCGACGCTTGCCGTAGGCTACGCCGACGGGTTTCCTCGCTCGGCTCGCGGCTCTCAGCCTGGCGTGCGACAGATCGAACTGAACGGCAGGCTCGTCCCGCTCGTTGCCCGGGTCACCATGGACATGTGCATGGTGCTGGTGGACCAGGCGGTCGCGGTAGGGGACGTGGGAACCGTCTACGGTGGCCTCGTGTCTCTGGACCAACAGGCCGATTGGGCCGGTACCATCTCCTACGAGTTGCTGACCAGGATCGGGCCCCGGATCCACCGAGAATATCGCCGCTCTCCATGAACCCCCATTTCGCCTCGCTTGTCCTCGGGCTGGCTCACCAGGCCGAAGCGGCCCTTTCAGGGCAGCTGCCTCCCGGCGCGGAAAGTATGGGTGACCCGCGCAAGGTGGCGCAGACCCTGATCGACACTCTGGGCATGCTCTCTGAAAAGACCGAGGGCAAACTCGAGCAGGACGAGAAACAGCTGCTGGATCAGGCAGTCACCGCGCTGCGTTTTCGGTTCGTCCAAACTGCTGGCCCCAAGCCCTGATGCGGCGGGCTGCCATCATCGTTCTCGACGGGCTGGGCATTGGCACAGCCCACGATACCCACGCCTACGGCGACACCGGCAGCAACACCCTGGGCAACGTGGCGCGAGTGGTGGGAGGCCTGAAGTTGCCCCAGCTGGAACGGCTTGGCCTGGGGCGCTGCGCTATGGTCGATGGGCTGGCAAAGATCCCCGATCCCCAGGCCGCGTTCGGGATTTGCGAGCCAGCCAGTCCGGGAAAAGACAGCACGACGGGCCATTGGGAAATCTGCGGGGTCATTCTGGAGCATCCCTTTCCCACCTACCCCCAAGGATTCCCTCCGGAGCTCATTCAGGAGTTCGAGCGGATCACCGGTCGGGGTGTGCTCGGCAACGTGCCGAGCTCCGGCACGGCGATCCTGGACCGTTATGGGGAAGAGCACTGTCGGACCGGACGCTGGATCGTCTACACCTCCGCCGACAGCGTCTTTCAGGTGGCGGCCCACGAGTCCACGATCTCCGTGGCCGAGCTGTATCAGGCGTGTGAGCGCGCGCGGAACCTCCTTCGCGGCGACTACGCGGTATCACGCGTCATTGCCCGACCCTTCGTTGGTGAGCCGGGCGCCTGGGTGCGCACCCCACACCGGCGAGACTTTAGCCTGACGCCGCCGGGCCCGACGCTGCTCGACCGCCTGGCGGAAGCCGGTGTCGCCCGGGCCGGGGTGGGGAAGGTCGACGACCTGTTCGCCGGACGGAGCGTCTCCAGCGTTCACGCCGCAACAAATCGCGAGGCGTACGACTTCATTCAGGATGCGTTGGAGACACTCAGCAGCGGCCTCCTGCTGGCCAACGTCATCGAGTTCGATCAGACCTGGGGTCATCGCAACGATGTTCCGGGGTTCTATCGCGGTCTGCAAGAGCTCGATGCTACGATCCCTCGCCTGCTTCGGAAAATCCGGGATCAGGACCTCATTATCTTTACCGCCGATCACGGGAACGACCCCACGACCGCTTCGACCGATCACTCGCGCGAGGTAGTCCCACTGCTCGTGCTGGGTCCCAGAGTACGTCCGGTGGATCTCGGCCGACGCTCCAGCTTCGCCGACATCGGGCAAACCGTTGCTGAGTTCTTTCAAGTGCCGGCGCTCGCGTCCGGCACCTCGTTTCTGCCCGAGGTTTGGCGTGACTGATTCGCTGATTGCCGCCGCGCGCACTGCTCAGGCTCGAGCGTATGCACCGTACTCCCGTTTCCGGGTCGGCGCCGCCCTGGAGGCGGATGATGGCACCGTCTTCCTCGGGTGCAACGTCGAGAACGCGTCCTACGGCCTCACCATTTGCGCCGAGAGGGCGGCGGTCTGCGCGGCGGTCAGCGCCGGAGCCCAGCGCTTTCGCCGGGCCGTTATCGTCTCTGATGTCGATCCGCCGGCAGCTCCGTGCGGCGCCTGCCGCCAAGTCCTGGCGGAGTTCGGGCTGGATCTGGCGATCCAGGGCGTAGGCGCCCGTCAGACCGTCACCTGGCGCCTGTCCGAGCTGCTTCCGGTGGCCTTTGGACCCGAGCAGCTCCGGTGAGGTCATGGCACCTGGCGTGGGTAGGGACTTTTCTGCTGGGCGGGTGTCAGGAAAAACTGACCTCCCCGGGTGACTGTCCGGCTCTCTGCCCCGGCGGCTCACCTCAAGTAGTGGATGAGATACTTAGTCCTATAACCGGAGCTGATAGCAGCTTCGTCGGCTACGTTAAACCGCAGGCTGCCCCGGCGTTGCTGGTTTCCAACGGCCTCGAGGGCTTCGAGGAGCGCGCGGTTATGCGCTTCCCTCCCCGCAGCGACTCGGTCAGTGTGCGCGATACCCTGCGCAGTTACACCATAGACTCCGTAGCCTTTGGCTTTACGGTGTTGGCCCGCGATACCCTGGCACCAGGACTCCAACTGCTGCTCTACCGGCTTCCGCCGTTCATCGATTCCACCACCACCTACGCTCAGCTCGATCCCGCGTTCATTCCTGAGAATCTGTTGCTGACCGTGCCTATTCCGGATTCGGTCAAGACCGGAGTGATCCGCGCGGTGGTGCAGGGCAGCGATCTCTCGCGGGTCGCTTTGACTCCGGCTGATAGCGGCGTCCTCTCCCTCGGGGTCCGGCTCGATTCCCCCAGCTTTACCGGGGTCCGGCTGGGCGCGTCCGCGGCGGGGAACGGCGGCGTGTTCTTGACCTATACCACCGTCGCCGTCCCCGACACGGGCACCGCCAAGTTGAGAACCTTTCCGCTGACGGCGACCTTCAACACGACCCTCTCCGCCGTTCCCGAAGTGATTGATTCGACCCTACTCACGGTGGGCGGCTCTCCCTCGGCCCGCTCGCTGATCCGCTTCGAGTTGCCTTCGCGCATCCGGGATTCAGCCACGGTAATCCGGGCCACGTTGGAGTTGACGCCGGTGGCCCCACTCACCGGGTTAGCCACCGATCCTGTGCGAATCGTGGCTCGCGGAATTCTCAGCGACCTCGGCGCTAAGTCGCCGGTGGAGTCCAGATTCGGGGTTGCCGTCGATAGCATGCCGGTGGGAACGTCCGCCACCGAAGAGCTGGAAATAGTGCGGTTGCTTCAGCAGGTATGGATTGGAGAATCCCGGCCCGCCGGGCTGGTGCTCTCACTGACTCCGGACCTCGAGTCCGCAAGCTTCTCGCGTCCGGTGTTCTACTCCAGCAGGGCGACTGACCCTGCTGTGCGGCCGCGGCTGCGGGTCAGTTATCTGCGCTCGTTTCCCTTCGAGAATCCCTGATGCGGGCTGCCTGGCTGCTCGGGTTACTGGCCACCGTGCCCGGATTGGTCTGGGGCCAATCCTCCCAGTTCGGAGTTCGAGGTCTCGGCTTCCCTGGACGGGGATTAAACGCCCGGGTCATCGCTTCGGGCGGAGCCTTTGGCCTGTTCGATTCGGAGTCCAGCCTGAATCCGGCAGCACTCGCAGCGGCAACGGTCCTGACCAGCATCTTCACGGCCAGCGGGGCGTACCGCACCGTCGAGAATCCAGCCGGGACCGCGTCGACCCGAGACACCAGATTTCCGCTGCTGATGATCGTGGGTCCGGTACGGCAGACCGGGACTGCCCTGGGGTTCAGCTACTCCGGCTACACCGATCGGGATTTCAGCATCGTCAGCTCGAGCACGCTCGATCTTCGGGGGGGCCCGGTAGGAGTGACGGATACCTTCACTTCTCGGGGTGGTCTCAGCGATCTGCGCGCGGCCGGGGCCTACCGGATCCGTGACCGCTGGCTTCTGGGTGCGGGCTTTCATGTGATCACCGGTTCCAATCGGGTGGAGTCCCGCCGGTCGTTCAATGATTCGACGTATCTCTCCAGTGTCCAGCGGGCGGAAATCTCCTTTGCGGGATTCGGCGTGAGCGGCGGGGCCATTCGGCAGATGGGACCTCGGTTTGCCATAGCGGGAATGGTCCGCTCCGACGGACACGTCAACGTAGATCGGGATTCTACCCGGGTGGCCACGGTGGATCTGCCTTACACCTTCGGGCTGGGGTTACGATGGCAGCCTGTGCCCAAGCTGGGCTTGGCCACTCAAGCCATTGTGCGCACCTGGTCTGCCGCGAACAGCGATCTGGTCGCCCAAGGCGGAGTGGGCGCGAATAACACTTTCGAGCTGGCCCTGGGGGGCGAGTTTACCCCCGACCTGCAGCGCCCCTATAGCCGTCCCCTTCGTTTCGGTGGCCGCTACGGGCGGCTGCCCTTTCCGCTGGAGCCCGGGACCGAGGCCCACGAGTATGCAGTCTCGATCGGAAGCGGAATGCGGTTTGCCCAGCAGCGCGCTGGCGCGGATCTGGGGGTGGAACACGTTTGGAGGTCGGAGGGCGTTCACTCGGAGCACGGCTTCATCTTGACGCTGGGAATCTCTGTTCGGCCATAATGCTATACTTTCCAGCATGAAACGGGTGTACATCGAAACCTACGGCTGTCAGATGAACGTGGCCGATTCCGAGCTGATGCTCGGAGTGCTCCGTGGGGACGGGTATGTCAGCACTGAAAGCCCGGCAGAGGCCGACGTGATGCTGGTGAATACCTGTGCGGTGCGAGACAACGCCGAGCAGCGGGTCATCGGCCGGATGGGCGAGCTGCAGCGCTACAAGCGGGAAGGGAGCGTGCTCGGCGTGGTGGGCTGCATGGCTCAGAGACTGGGCCCGGCGCTGCTGGCCAAGGTCCCCCGGGTTGACCTCGTGGTTGGCCCCGACGCCTACCGCAACCTTCCCGAGTTGCTCAACCAGGCGCGGCAGGGTCACCGATCCTCCGACACCGAGTTTCGTTCCTGGGAACACTACGAGGATGTGCCGGCTGCGCGGGAAAACGCACCGACCGCCTTCGTCACGGTACAACGGGGCTGCGACTACCGGTGCACCTTCTGTATCGTCCCTTACACGCGAGGGCCGGAACGAAGCCGCCGCTTGGCCGACGTCGTCCGCGAAATCGGAGAACTGGTCGAGCAGGGCACCAGCGAGATCACCCTTCTGGGCCAAACGGTCAACAGCTATCACGACGGCCAGCACGACTTCGCCGATCTGCTCCGTGCCGCAGGCACCATCAGCGGGTTACGCCGCCTCCGGTTTACCAGTCCGTATCCCACGGACTTCACACCGCGGGTCATCGACGCAATGGCCACAACCCCGGCGGTGTGCGAGCACGTGCACCTGCCGGCCCAGAGCGGTTCGAATTCGGTGCTCAGGCGAATGCTTCGTCGCTACACCCGGGAGCGGTATCTGGAAGTGGTCAACGAGCTGCGCCGGGCCATTCCGCAGATCACCTTCTCTACCGATCTCATCGTGGGATTTCCGGGGGAAACCGAATCCGATTTCGAACAAACCCTGAGCCTCGTGGACGCAGCCGATTTCGACGACGCCTACACCTTCAAGTACTCGCTTCGGGAAGGAACCCCAGCGGTTCGTCTGCGCGATCACGTTCCTGACGAGGTCGCGTCAGCGCGGCTGGACCGGCTGGTGGAAGTGGTACGAAGGAAGGCGCGGCAGAAGAACATGGCGCGCCTCGGTAGCGTCCACGAGGCCCTGGTGGAGCGGCCGGCCAAGCGCGGCAATCTCATGTTGGCCCGAAGCCGGGGCAATCATCTGGTTCTCCTCGACCTGCCGGTCAGTGCCGTCGGGTCTTACCACCAGGTGCGCCTCACCGGAAGCACCGGGTCTACATTCACCGGATCTGTGGTCTCCACCGGCTCAGCGGTGTCGCCGGCACTGGCGGTTCTGTGATCAAGAATCTGGTGGAAGATCACGTCACCGCAGCCTACCAGACCTTGAGGCCCCATTTTCCCGCGTTCTGCGGCTGCGATCTCTGCCGGGAGGATGTGCTCACCTTCGCGCTGAACCGCATTCCGCCCAGGTACGTGGCACG
>DATFQK010000197.1:0-9669 GCA_035264345.1 Gemmatimonadales bacterium
TTCCAGCTCGCGCAGGATGATGACCTCACGGAATTCGAGCGGCAGATTATCGATGGCTTGATGCAATGATTCGCGGGCATCAGATCCGAGGAGCTCGGATTCGGGGTGGACATCGTTGACTGCGTCACTGTGAAGCTGCTCGTCGAATACGGTGATCGCGGCTCCGTGCCGGTCACGATGCCGCCGGCTGAACGCGGTGTTGCGGACGATGGCCAGCAGCCAGGGGCGGCCTTCCCCTGCAGTGGTACCTCGGAACCCGCCGAAATATTTCAGAGCCCGGAGGTAGGTGTCCTGCACCACGTCCCTGGCGTCTTCCTCGTTCTGCAGGAGATATCGGGCCAGGGTATACGCCGCATCCAGGTGCGGCAGCACAGTCGCCTCGAATCGTCTCAGCTCGGTCGGCTCCACGGTCCTCCTGGCTGACAGCCCGGATGCTCTGCTGGTAAGACTCCGCCTAAGCGCGATCTATTCCCGGGAATAACTCCCTGGTTCCAACGGTCTTCGCCGCGAGTATGTCAACTCCACCTCGGCAGGAGACTGGTATGACCCGAAGATACTTCCGCGTACTACCCAGCGCCGCTTCCCTGGTCATCGGGGCGGTACTCTTTGTACCCCATTTACAACTCTCGAGGCAGGGGACTGCTCAGCTACACGCGACTCTCTCAGAGTGGAAGATCGAGCTGTCCCGGCAGAGGCTTACCGGTGGTCCAGTGGTGGTTACGGTGGAGAACGTAGGCAGCATCCCCCATCAGCTCGAGATCGAGGGCAATGGAATCGAGCAACGGACCGAGCTGATCCAGCCGGGCTCCAGTGGCACACTGCGGCTCAATCTGACGCCAGGCTCATACGAGGTCTACTGCCCGGTGGGGAATGATTCGCACAAGAAGCTGGGGATGGAGACTCACCTGTCGGTGGGCGCCGGCTCGTCCACCGAGGAGCCTAAGACTCACGCCATGCGTGTGGCCGGCGGAGGGACGGTCATTCAGATTCTCCCCGGCCCGTTTCCCTTTGCCGACAGCCTCGGCCCGGTGCTTCCCGCCTTTGGCGAGGAGCGCACAACGTTGGAGGCTCAGGCGCAGTCAGGTCCGTACTCGAACAACGTGGCGCCAATAGCGGGAACCTTCAGCCTGACCGCCTGGGACAAGGGCGCGGCGCGCGATTCGGTGAACGGCATAGCAGAATTCACCACGAAAGACGCCGCTCGCTGGAAGCTGGTGCTCGATCGAGTGCAGACCAAGGACGTCCCCCACCACCCCAGATTCGGCGGAGTGATCATGGGCCTGTACTATCATGGGATTACCACGGTACACACGCCCCTGGTCCCGACGATCACCAGCGCTGTCGCGTTGTGGTCAATCGGTCACCTGTACCGGAACGGCAGCCTGGTCAGCGACAACGCGCAGGTCCACGTGATGCTCCTGTCGCGCACCCGGAGGGAGGGGAATTTTGCGCTGAGCTGCTGGGACTGTTCGAAGAACAAGATCGACGAGCTGCAGCTGCAGGTCACGCCGGCCAAGGGGGAGCCGCCGTTCGACGCGCCGGGTGGGTTTCTCTTTGTGAACTGGGAGAGATCGAGCGGGCGGGAGCTCGCTATCCAGCCCTAGTCCTTGGCATCGACCGTGTGGGTTCTGCTGTCGGATGCGCCATCGTTGTCGGTCACGGTGAGGGTCACGTCGTAGTGACCCTTATCCCTGTAGAAGTGGAACGGGTTGCGCAGGTCCGAGCTTTGCCCGTCGCCGAAGTCCCAGGCCCAGCTCACCACGTTGCCGTCATCGTCCCCGCTCTTATCGCTGAAGCTGCACAACCGATCGTGGCAGTGGATCTCGAACTCGGCGTGGGGCGGCTTATTGCTCGGAGGTGGGGGAGCAGCCGTGACCTCGATGTCGGTGGACGTCTGAGCGGTGGCGCCGCGGTTGTCGGTGACGGTAAGCCTCACGGTGTAGGTTCCGGGCGCAACGTAGGCATGCAGTGGGCTGGTCTGATCTGACCCGTTTTCGTCGCCGAATTGCCAGCTCCAGCTGCTGATGATCCCATCCGGATCGCTGCTCGCGTCGTTGAGCTGGCAGACGAGCTGGTCGCAGTGCCAGTTGAAATCCGCCTCCGGCGGACGATTGTCGGGACCGGCGCTGGCCACCGCCACGAAGCTGGCCTTCGAGGCAATCGCGCCGTCCACCACGAATTGGGCCTCTCCGATCTGAATGCCAATCTTGTCGCCCAACAACAGGTGCGCTTCCGCCTGGCCAGACTCGTCCGTGGTGGTAGTGGGTGGTTGGATCTCACCACCCTGCCCGGCGGACGTGAACACGAATTTCACGGCGGCCTCGGGGATTGGCTGACCGTCGGCGTCGGTCACCTCCACCACCACCGGACCGAGCAGCTCTCCCACTTGCCCGGTCAGACTGTCTCCAGCGACCACTCGAATGATGGTGTTGGAGCCGCCGCTCCCGGGCAGCATCAAATCGCTGCCGGCGCATCCGGTCGCAAGGAACAATGCAAGACCGAGCCAATCGGCTCGGCCAAGCCGAGAAAGCAGGGCACAGCGAAGCAGGGAGCAGATCCGGGCCTGGAGCACCAGTTCAACTCGTCGAGAGGGTGGCTGTGATGAGAAGACGCTCTAAGGTAAGTACCTCAAGCGAGGTTCGAAGTGACTTGCAGCACAGGCAGTTAAACTGCTGAGTTGCAGTAGCTTATGCACTAAAGCTCAAGTGTGTTAGAGGCCAGCAAAAGCCGCAGCTTCACCGGGCGCAGCGCTTTTCCGTCCAGGCCACGAGGGTGCGGGCCAGCCGGATCCTGCGGTCCGAGAACCCATGATCGGTCTTCCACCGCAGCGCAGTCAGCAGGTTGGTCCCCGACCCGCGGACCGCGGATACCAGCCGCGGGTGTGACTGATTCGCCGCGGTACTAATGAGAAGCAGTGGGTGCGCACGGAGGAGTGCGGCGGACTGTACCGGGTCCCACTTGTTCCCGTGTGCTTTCATCTCGGCCACGAGCGCGAGTCCCTCGGCGCGGAGTGGTGCTCCGGGCGCGGTGACTGATTTGATGTAAGACCTGGCGATAGAGTCGGCCGCGCGGTTCGTGATCATCTCACGTCCATCCTCGCCCACGTTCCAGAAGTCGAGCGCCACCGAACAGGCGATTGACGAGTCCGCGGCCGCACCCATCAACGCCAGCCAGCCTCCCATGCTATGGCCCAGCAGGATCAACCGTTTCGGATCGACCCGGAACGCCTTGATGCTCGAATCCGACCGGACAAACTCGATGGCCGAGGCCACGTCCTCGAGTGTGTGAGCGAAGGAGAAAGTCCCGGCGCTGCCCCAGGAGCCTCGATAATCGAAGTACAACACATTCATGCCCGCCCGGCGAAGTGACTGAGCGACGTCGAGGTTGCGTTCGTTGCCCGGGAAGCCGTGCAGCAGAATTACTGTAGGATGGGGAGCTCCGCCTTGCGCCAGGTAGAAGAAACCGTTGAGGCGGGAGCCGTGACTCTCGAAGGAGAGCTCGGCGGTGTTGGGCGGGAAGAGCGTATCGCCGCGAACGGGATCGTTGACAACCGGATCGTTGGCGATTGGAGCGGTCTGCGCCAGCATCGGCCGGCTCGCCAGCAGCAACCACGCCAGGACATGATATTGCCTCAATGAATCCTCCCTCGAAGTTCGAGCTTCCCGGGTTGAGCGTCACCCTGCCGTTCTTCCTCAGAAGAATATGGGTGAGCCTGAGACCGCGAGCGGGCGGGGCCGAGCGGATGGCGTACGATCCTGCGGCAGTTCTTCGTGAGCCCAGCCTCACCTGGATCGGGCATTCGACCTTCCTGGTGCGCATGGATGGCGTTGCTTTCATGACGGACCCCATGTTCTCCGAACGAGCGAGCCCGTTCTCGTTCATGGGTCCGCGACGGATGGTGCAGCCGGGTATGCTGCTGGAGGACGTTCCCCGGCTGAACTTCGTTCTGCTCACCCATGACCACTACGATCATACCGACCGACCCAGCGTGATGCAGCTAGCCCGGACCGGTGTGCCCTTTGTGGTGCCGCGAGGGTTGGGGGAGTGGGTGCGCGGTATCGGGGGGAACGCCATCGAGCTCGAGTGGTGGCAGGAGACCGAGCTCGACGGGGTGCGGATCACCTGCGTTCCGGCTCGGCATTTCTCCGGCCGCTCGCTTCGGGACCGGAACCGCCGGCTCTGGTGCGGCTGGGTAGTCCAGGGCAACACCCGGAGATTCTACGATGCCGGTGATACGGCATACCCGGACCGTTTCTCAGAGATCGGAAGCCGCCTGGGGCCGTTTGATCTCGCGACCGTTCCGATTGGAGCGTACCTTCCCGCAGCGATGATGCATCCGGTGCACACCACGCCCGAGGAGGGGTTCCAGATCGGGAAAGATGTGGGCGCCCGGACCATTGTGGCCATGCACTTCGGCACTTTCGACTTGTCCGACGAAGCCGTGGATGAGCCGGCCCGCCGCTTTCGGGCGGAAGCTGACCGGCAGGGATGGGGAGCCGATCGCGCCTGGATCATGAAGGTCGGCGAGACCCGACCGTGGTAACTTTGACGTACCCGATTGACTGCCTCCGAGGACAACATCGACACGCTCTCAGATCTGCTCCGGGTGGTACGACTGGACGGCGCCTACTTCTATGCGGTCGAGGCGGCGGAGCCCTGGATCGTAGAGTCGGCCCACGCCCGGGAGCTGAGGCCGCAGATCCTGCCTCGCTCCGAGCACCTCATTGCCTACCACATTCTCACCGCAGGTCACTGCTACGTCCGGCTGATGGGAGAAGAGCCGGTCGAGATGTTGCCCGGCGACGTTATCGTCTTCCCGCAGGGCGATCCAAACGTGATGTCGAGTGGCCGAGATCTTCGTGCACCCAACGTGACGACCAGCTTTCCCAAGCGCTACCCGGACACGGTCATCCTCAGCGGCGGCCAACCTCTGGCGGCCTCGTTCGTCTGCGGTTTCCTGGGTTGCGACCACCGCCCCTTCAATCCTCTGCTGGCGTCGTTACCGCGGATGCTGCACGTGCGGCGAATGTCGAGCGGCTGGCTGGACAGCTTTGCCCGCCAGGTGACCAAAGAAGCCCAGATGGGCCGGCCCGGTGCGGATGGCGTGCTCACCCGCTTGGCGGAGTTGATGTTCATCGAGTTGCTGCGCCGGTATCTCGAGGAGCTTCCCCCGGGACAGACCGGCTGGCTGGCCGGACTACGGGACGAGGTGGTGGGCCGCGTGTTGTCGTTGATTCACGCTCGGCCGGGGCATCCCTGGACCCTCGAGGAGCTGGCCCGGGAGGCAAGCTCATCTCGCAGCAGTGTGGCCAAGCGATTCGTCGAGCTGATGGGACAGCCGCCGATGCAGTACCTGACGCAGTGGAGGATGCAAGTCGCGGCCAACCTCCTGAGCCAAACCGATGCCAAGATGATCGCCATCGCTGGAGATGTGGGATACGACTCGGAGGCGGCGTTCAGCCGTGCCTTCAAGAAAGCAACAGGTGTGGCACCGGGAGGATGGAGGAAAAAGACCCCGCAAGCGACCGCGAGCCGCTGATGCGCGTCATGGTTCCGGCACCAAGCAGCTGCGACTCACGAGGCGTTGTCTTCGACCAGGCGCAGGCGGGGGAAGCGGTCGGTCGAGAGGAGCTCTTCCAGCGCTGTTGCCGAGAGCGCAGGCCAGAAGTGGTGTCCCTGGCCCAGGCTGCAGCCGAGCTCGATCAGCGCGGCTCGCTGCTCGGCCCGTTCGATTCCCTCGGCAATGGTTTGCAGCTTGAGTGTGTCGCCCAGCCCGACGATGGCGCGGGCCAGGGCCGAGCGGTCGGCGCCCTGGCCCACTTCTTCAACGAACGGCTTGGCGATCTTGAGAATGTCGATGGGGAACCGCTGCAGGTAGCTCAGCGACGAGTAGCCGGTTCCGAAATCGTCGATCGCGAGCCGGACTCCGAGACCTTTGAGCTGCTGTAGCCGCTCCAGGACGGCATCGGTCTGCTGCATCAGCACACTTTCGGTGATCTCCAATACCACAGCCGAAGGAGTCACACCGGACGAGATCAGTGTCTGCCGCAATGCCTCGGTCAAGCCTACTCCCTGGAGCTGGCGGCCCGAGATGTTGATCGATATGGCCAGGACGTGCTGCGGATGGCTCGCTCTCCAGGCCTGCAGCTGGCGGCAGGCCTCGGCCAGAACCCAGGCTCCCAGCTGAACGATCAGGCCGGTCTCCTCAGCCAACGGAATGAAGTGCTGAGGCAGCAGCCGGCCGAATTGCGGGTGCTCCCACCGGAGTAATGCTTCCACCCCATAGATCGCACCGGTCTGCAGGTTCACGATCGGCTGGTAGAAGAGGGTCAACTCACGCTGCTCGATGGCGGTCCGGAGAGCGGCCTCGAGATCGAGCCGCTCCCGGATGTCGGCGTACATCCTGGATTCGTAGGTTTCCGCCCGGCCCTTTCCGTGCCGCTTGGCCGCATACATCGCCATGTCCGCGTTGCGCAGCAGATCGTCCGCGCTGTCCTCGGCCGAGGCGGAGGCGACGCCGATGCTGACGGTGACGCGCACCTGATTGCCGCTGAGCCTGAACGGGTGGGACATGGCCGCAGCGAGCCGCTCGGGAAGGCCCTCGCGACCGTCGGCTCCCTCGATCAGGATGGCGAACTCGTCGCCGCCCAGCCGGGCCACGGTGTCCGCGCTTCGGGCGCAAGCCAAGAATCGCTCCGCGGTCGCAATCAGGAGCCGGTCGCCCTCCCCGTGACCCAGGCTGTCGTTGACGTTCTTGAAGTCGTCCAGATCCAGATACAGCACGGTCACCGGCGTGCCCCGGCGCTGGGCCAGAAGGAGGGCGTGGCTGACCCGGTCACGGAAAAGCGCCCGGTTTGCCAGGCCGGTGAGCGGATCGTGAAACGCCTGGTGGGTGAGCTGTTCCTCCAGCCGGCGGCGTTCGCTCACGTCGCGGGTATTGAGGACAACGCCTTTGACGCTCTGGTCGTGCAGGAGATTGGTGGCCAGGATTTCGGCGTGCAGCCAGGAGCCGTCCGGCTGGCGAAAACGCCATTCGACTGGCCCGGTCACGCCCGGCGACTGCGACGCGGAGCGAAAGAAGGTGTTGGCTCGCTCCCGATCATCCGGGTGAAGCAGCTCGGATATGGTGTGGCGCAGCATCTCTGAGGGGTCGTAACCGAAGACCCGAGTGGCCGAAGGACTGACGAATCGAACCGTGCCATCTGGCCTAGTGACGATGATGACGTCAGACGAGTGCTGAACCAGTGAGCGAAACCGGGCCTCGTTCTGCCGGGCCGAGTGCTCGGCCAGAAGCCGGAGATTTTCCCGCACGGTCAGCACCTGGCGCAGCACCACCACGCCGGTGACGAGTAAGGCACCCAGGGCCAGGCCGCTGATGGGATCGGTCCAGGGCCGGAGCGCTACGAAGAGCAGGAGGGCGTAGGTTGACCCCACCGCAAGGTAGGGCAGGGGACTGATCGGCTGATGGCGGACCGTTACGGCAGCTGACGGCTGATTTGCCGCCGGGCGCCGCCAGTAGAGCTCGCCGCTGTAGATCAGGATCACATAGCAGATGAGGAACACGCCGTCGGCCCAGTTGGCGCTTCGGCCACCCGCTTCGAGCTGCACCAGATTAAAGGTGAGATCCGCGACGACGCCCACCGAGATTCCCGTCACCAGCAGGCGAAACGCCAGCCGGTTGCCGTCGATAGGCCGTCGGAGCAACACCGTGGTGACGCCCAGCAGTACCAGCATGCTCACCAGGGGGTAGGCGAACGCAAGCGAGGTGACTACCAGACTGCTCTCTTGCGACGCCGCGGTCGGCCGAATGGAGAAGTACCAGATGGCGACGCCACCGCCCACTGACACCATCGCAACGTCGAGTCCGAACTTCCAGCGCTCCAACCGGGTGCGGCGGGCCAGCGGAAAGGAGAGCAGGGCGGCGAGGGTGAGCAGCGAGTCCGACAGGAAGAAAGGGTCGGCCCACGACATCGGAGGGTTGGCCTGAAGCGCCACGACGTACCAGGTGGAGATGGCGTTGCCGATGAAGACCATGGCCGCACCCAAAGCCAGCAGCCGGAGGGCGCGGCGGACCCCGGGGTCCAGAATGCCTTGCCTCGACGCCAAAGCGAACAGGGTCGTCACGCCGAGGTTGAACGGCATGAAGGCGATGTTGCCGATGAGGTCCCGCGTCGCAGGGGAGCCCCAGTGACTCTGCTCCCACACGAAGTAGCCGACGGCATACAAGGCAGCTATGGCCGCAATGCCGCCGACGGGCAGGCGGGTACCACTGGATGGTCCGCTCACGCCGGGCTCTCCACGAACTGCTTGAATTGGGGGAGCAGGAAATAAACGAGGTCAGTGCGTCTGCGCCAGCCGGGAGCGGATTCTGCTCAGTCGATGCGCTCGAGGACCCGCCAGGATCCGGCGGTGAGGGCGATGATCCGCCCAGCCTGGTCCTCGGCGAAACCCAGATGTTTGCGGCCGTCGGCGGACGCAAAGTACAGCGGACCCACCTGGGTCCAGCGCTCTCCCCAGATACTGACGGTGCCATCCTGGTTCGCGGTCACCTCGAACTCCTGGACGTTGGGTCCGCCGTCCCTGCAGGAGTGACAGTAAATGCTGGCCCGGTACTTACCAGCGAACCGTCGCAGCCGGCCGGCATCGGTAGCGGCCGGCCCCGGTGGCTTCGGCGGGGGAACAGCGGGATAAATGCGGTCGAGAATGAGCTGGCGCAGATCGAACCGAAGGTTTCTCCCTTCGAGGTGGTGAACCACAAAAAAACCCAGTTCGTCCTCAGGCAATAGGCTGAGCAGCGCGCTGAAACCGCCGATGTCCCCGCCATGCTCGATCAGGTGCCGTCCATTGACTTCGTTCTCCTGAAACCCCAGGGTCCAGCCCGGGGTCAAAGGGTGCATGGTCGCGTAACGTCGATGCATCCGTCTGGCCGTACTGTCACTGAGAATTCGACCCGCGCCGTACCTGCCATTCTGCAGATGGGCTATCAGGAAGTGTCCCATATCCTCGGCAGTACTCAGTATGGAAGACGCCGAAGGCGTCTGATACACCTCATAAGGAATGGCGGTGAGGCTGTCACTCTGCCACTCGTATGCAGTCGCCAGAGTTTCCGGCGCCTCAGGAGGCGTAACGGAGGTCCGGATCATTCCGAGCGGCTGCCAGATGTACCGCCGCAGGTACTCCTCATACGGTAGTCCCGAGACATCCTCCACCAATAAACCTGCCAGAGCCATTCCGTAGGTGGAGTAGCTGGTGATCCTCCCCGGTGGGTGGATGCGTACCAGCCGCTTCCGAAGAAATTGACCGATCGGCATGAGCTCGCGGCGAGACCGGACTTGACGTCCGGGGATCTCGTCGAAACCGGCGGTGTGGGAGAGCAGGTGCGCAGCCGTCACCGGCGCAGCGTAGGTCTGAGGTACTCGCAGCGAGGTCAGGTAGCGATTGATGTCGGCGTTCAGGTCGATTCGCCCCTGGTCGGCCAGCTGCATCACGGCCGTCGCGGTAAAAACCTTGGTGACCGATGCGATCGGGAAGATCGTTCGGGCAGCATCCCACGCTCGTCCGGAGCGCACGTCAGCCTTGCCATATCCATTCGCGAGAATCACCCGGTCCTTCCGGACCAGGACGAATGCCGCACCAGGTATACTCTCACGAGCCATTCCTGCCAGCATC
>DATFQK010000198.1:0-4058 GCA_035264345.1 Gemmatimonadales bacterium
ACCGTGAAGCGGCACCCTCCAGCACCACCGGCGCGCTCGCGGTCGGTGACTATGTAGTACATCTGGAGCACGGCATCGGGATCTACCGGGGCATCGATACGATCACCGCGGGGGAGTCGACTCTCGAGGTGGCGATCGTGGAATACGAGGGCGGCGACCGACTGAACGTGCCGCTCTACCGGCTGGATCAGATGGAACGCTATCGCGCAGCCGGCGAAGATGGTGACCGGCCGCCTCCCCGCCTCCACCGTCTGGGAGGCTCGAGCTGGCAGCGGGTCAGGGAGAAGACCCGCCAGGCCATCAAACAGATGGCGGCCGAACTGCTGGACCTGTACGCCCGCCGCACCGTGAGCACCGGCTTTGCCTTTCCTCCGGACACCAAATGGCAGCGAGAGCTGGAGTCGAGCTTCCTCTATGAGGACACTCCGGACCAGCGCCGCGCCACCGAGGAGGTCAAGCGGGACATGGAGCAGCCGCTCCCCATGGACCGTCTGCTGGTGGGCGACGTGGGCTATGGAAAGACCGAGATCGCGGTACGCGCCGCCTTCAAGGCCGTGCAGGCGGGAAAGCAGGTGGCGGTGCTGGTGCCAACCACGATTCTCGCGGAGCAGCATGGGCGGACTTTTCTGGAGCGGCTGGCCGATTTTCCGGTGCGGGTCGAAGTCCTCTCCCGTTTCCGCACAGCCAAGGAACAGAAGGCGGCGCTCGAGCGCCTCGCCCAGGGGCAGATCGACGTGGTCATCGGCACCCACCGGTTGCTCTCCAAGGACGTGACCTTTCACGACCTGGGGCTGCTGGTGGTGGACGAGGAGCATCGCTTCGGGGTGAAGCACAAGGAGCGGCTCAAGGCCATGCGGCTCTCGGTGGACGTTTTAACCCTGACCGCCACGCCGATTCCCCGCACGCTGCACCTGTCACTCGCCGGGCTCCGCGATCTCACCTTGATCGAGACGCCTCCCCGTGACCGGTCCCCTATTCTCACCTTTGTCGAGCCCTGGGACGACGGGCTCCTGGAGGAGGCGTTCGCCCGGGAGGTGGATCGGGGGGGACAGGTCTTCGCCGTGCACAATCGGATCGAGACCATCGACACCATCGCGGCGCGGGTACGGTCTTTGGCGCCCAGGGCTCGGGTGGGAGTGGCGCACGGCCAGATGCCGGCGGACCAGCTGGAGGAGGTCATGCGCTGCTTCGTGGCCGGAGAAGTGGACATCCTGGTCTCGACCATGATCGTGGAATCCGGACTCGATGTACCCAACGCGAACACGATGGTGGTGCACGACGCGCACCGCTTCGGGCTGGCCCAGCTGTACCAGCTGCGGGGACGGGTGGGCCGGAGCCATCGCCGGGCATTCTGCTATCTCCTGGTACCCGACAGCATCGACGCCGATGCGGAGGAACGTCTTCGGGTGCTGGAGCATCATACGGATCTGGGCGCGGGCTATCGAATCGCGCTGAAGGATCTCGAGATCCGGGGCGCGGGCAACCTGCTCGGTGCCGAGCAGTCGGGGCACGCGCAGGCGGTCGGATTCGATCTGTATCTGCGCTGGCTGGAGGAGACGGTGAGAGCCATTCGGGGCCAGGGCGCAGCGGAACAGCCGGCCCCACCGGAGGTGGTGCTCGACCGGCCGGCCCATCTGCCGGACGCCTACGTTCCCGACGACGACGTCAAGCTGGATCTGTATCGGCGACTGGCGCGTGCCGCGACATCCGGTGAAATTGATGGGCTTCGCGATGAACTGCGGGAGCGCTTCGGTCCTCTGCCTCCAATGGCCGAGACCCTGCTCGATATGACCCGGCTCCGGGTCATGGGGGCAGCGCTGGGTCTGCAGAACGTGCTGGTGCGGGGGGAGGAGGCTCGGCTGACGTTCCGTCCCGGGACCGCGCCGCGACTCGCCGGACTTACCTCTGCGCTGGATGACGTGCAGTTGGCCGCGGAGGTTCGCCGGACCGTCCCCCTCTCCCTCCGGCTGATGCGGCTGGGGGGCGAACCGATCGTCCCGGCACTGGTCCGGGCGCTGCGGAAAGCGTCGTGAGGGAGTCAGGAGTCGGGAGTCAAACAAATCCAGACCCCAGACCCCAGACTCCAGACCACTGAAATCAATATGTCTCATTACTCGGAGTATTAATGCCCCGTCTTGCTCTGTTGGCGTCGGTCCTGGTTGGCTCGCTCACGGCCTGTTCCAGCTTTCGCGATCTCTTCTCGGCTCATGCCGACGTGGCCGCTGAGGCGGGATCGCGGAAGCTTACTCCAGAGCGGCTGGCTCAGATCATGAACAGCGGCAAGGGCATCAAGGCGGACCGGGAGGTGGCCAAGTTCGTAGCCAACGTCTGGGTGGACTACAGCCTTTTTGGCCAGGCCGTGGCCAACGGCAAGTTGCCGCTGGATTCGGCGAGTATTGCCCGGGCGATGTGGCCTCAACTGGCGGAGCTCAAGGGGACGCACTGGCACGATACCCTGATGGCCCGCCGCTCGGCGGTGCCGCCCACTGCTGCCGACAGCCTGTACCGGGGTAATGACGTTCGGGTCCTGCAGCACATTCTCTACCGAGTTCCGCCCAACGCCGTACCCGAAGTGCGCAACGCGGCGCGCAAGAAGGCCGAGGGCACCTTGGCCCGGATCAAGCGTGGCGCGGACTTCGGCCAGATAGCCTCGCAGGTGTCGGAAGATCCGGGGAGCAAGGCTGATCGCGGATTCTTGCCCCCCAGCCCCAAGGGCAAATTCGTGCCGGCCTTCGATAGTGCGGGCTGGTCGCTGGCACCGGGGGCAACCAGCGGAGTGGTGGAGACTCCCTTCGGTTATCACATCATCAAGCGTCCCAGCGAAGAGGCGGTGCGGGACCGGCTCACCGCATATTTGGTGCAGAGCGCCGGCAGCAGGCTCGATTCGATCTACATGGATAGCCTCGCCATTCAGAACCAGATCAAGGTCGAGAAGGGCGCACCCGCTGCCATGCGCTCCGCCGGTGAAGACCCGGACAAGGCCCGCCGCTCGAACAAAAAGCTGGTGACCTACAAAGGGGGCGAGCTGACTGTAGCCGAGTTCATGCGCTGGATCCAGGCGCTGCCCCCGCAGTACGCCACCCAGCTTCGTCAGGCCAATGACACCATGCTCAACCAGTTTGCCCGGGTGTTGACCCAGAACGTGCTGCTGTTGCGGCAAGCCGACTCCGCGAAAATCCAGATAACCCCGGCAGAATGGAAGGAATTGGCCGAGACATATCGCAATCAGGTGGACTCGCTGCGGGTGGACATGGGACTCGATACGGCGGGTCTGTGGGACTCGACCGTTTCAGCGGCGGATCGCAACAAGGTGGCCGCCACCAAGGTCGATCAGTATTTCGAGCGACTGGGCTCGGGAAAGTCCCGGCTCCGGCCCTTGCCGGCCGCCATGGGCAGCCTGCTCCGGAATCAGTCCAGCCACCGGGTGTACGATGCGGGACTCAATCGTGCGGTGGAGCTGGCCCAGGCGCAGCGGCCGAAGACGGATTCGACCCGTGCCCAGGGCGGACCCATGCAGCGGGCGCCTGGGCCGGCGCCGATTCCCGGCATGACCCCGTCGCCGGGTGCGCCGCAACCCCCCGCTGCTGCCCCAGGCGCCGGAAAGTCACCGGGCGAAAGCACCGGCGCCAAGCCGTCCGCGCCCAAGAAGCGTCCGTAGGCCAGGGAGGATGAGTATGAGAGAACTCTGCGCTCTGGTCTTCCTGACGCTGGGAACGGCCGCCGCGCTCCCCGCTCAGGACTCCACCGTTGCCAGCGCTCCTCCACGGGACAGCACGTTCGTGGTCGATCGGGTGCTGGCGGTGGTGGGGAATCGGCCGGTGCTGGCGTCCCAGGTGGACGAGGAGCTCTTCTCCCGGCAGTCCCAGGGGGTCAAGCTCCCCGACAACCCCGAAGGGCTTCGAGCGGTACGCCAGCAGATCGTCACTTCCATCATCGATGAGGAGCTGCTGGTCCAGGAGGCCATGCGCGACACCTCCATCAAGGTCACCGACGAGGAGATCGCCAGCGGAGTGGAAGAACAGGTGCGAAAGGTCCGCACCAACTTCAAATCTGAGGTC
>DATFQK010000199.1:0-2746 GCA_035264345.1 Gemmatimonadales bacterium
GAAGGGCCACCGCGCCAACCAGCACGGTACCGGACTGGGCCTCGCGATCGCGCGCGGTATCGTGGAGGCGCATGGGAGCGCGCTTCACGTGGAGAGTACGGTGGGCGTGGGCAGCCGGTTCAGCTTTGCCATTCCAGCAGCAGACCAGGTCACCCGATCCTGAGACCTCTTCAATGCGGCCTGGCCGCTGCATGCCTTCCATCCCGTGCGGCGCGACTGATAAATAATCGCGCCTGTCATTGCTCTCATTGCACGTCTCGATCGCTGCTTTCATTTACCAGGGAGACACGGAGAACCACGGAGGTAGCACGAATTCGTTTCCTGGACCGCGCCGGGTTCCAGAGCTGTACGGGATGGAAACCGATCCGTTGAGAGTCATGCGTTTCCAGAGTGAGAACCAGTGTCTGAGCCGCGAAGTATCCGAACGCTCTTCTGATTGAGTATATTGAGTAGCTTGTTCCTTCCTGCCTCTCCGACACTTCGTCGGGTCAAGGGCTGTCCAACAAACTTTTGCTTGCCGCGGGAGTACTCGTCCCAATGGACAATAAACCTGTGCTCGATCCCAGTGCGGCCGCAGAACGCGGCCGTGAGGCTGCTGAGCGGCGGCGCGAAACAGCAGAGCTGTATCGCCGGAAGTCCGAGGAAGGCCGCGGGATCGGTGAGAGCCTGCGCCACCGAGGCGAAGAGATGCGTGAGGATGGCGAAGGCGACCGTAGTACCGAAGAAGCTCTGAGGTCAACCCAGGAAGGTGGCCGAGCCGACTTCGAGCAGATTCGTAGATCCGCAGAGCTTCTCCGCGATGGGCAGGAGGGTGGCAGAGAAGTCGCGGAGCAGGCACGGGACATAGCCGAAACCTTCCGCGACGCGGCAGAGGACGCGAGGGCGGCGGCCGCCGACGCACGCAGCTCTCTAGTCGAGCTCAAGGAGCTACTCCAGCGCCAGCGGCTCATGATGGATCGTCAGGAGAAGTCACTCGCTGCTCTGGAGAGCCGCATTCGGGATTCAGGTCCCGCGCAGACTTAGCAAACCCGGACACACGTCCGACCTCCATAGGCACGCACTAGGATTTTGTAGAGGTACGCACCAAGGTTCTATCCCCGCCATTTACCAATGCGACGGCTCCGCCTTGTTGTCGCAGAATTGCCGTACTTCAGCCGTTCTTCCCCGATACTAGCAGCCACTCGCGATTTATACGTGGTCGCCTGGTCCCTTCAAATGCCCCGGCTGGATGACCGGCCGAGCAGAAGCCACCCTGGCTCCCTATCGCCGACTTCACAAATGTCGATTGCTCCTCCTTCGGAACGACAACCTAGTGTTCACCAGGCTCAAACTTCGGGAAGAGGAGACTCGACCATGTGCCCCAACTGCTTGTCCACCATCGCCATGGCGCTGGGTGCCGCCGGATCGGCGGTGCTTTTAACCGCCTCCGGGCTCCAGTTCCGAACTGTCCGAACGCCTACATTATCTCAGCGCAATACCGAGGAGACCGCATCATGACCGCGACCCAGACCGAATCCCCCCGCGTGGCGTCCCGCGAGGACTGGATCACCGCTCGCAAGGCGCTGTTGCGACAGGAAAAGGAGCTGACCTACCGGCGCGAGGAGGTCGCCCGGGTCCGCCGGGAGCTGCCCCGGGTGCGCGTGGACAAGATCTACACCTTCACCGGCAAGGATGGCCCCGTCACCCTGGCCGACCTGTTCCAGGGCCGGAGCCAGCTCCTGGTCTACCACTTCATGTTCCACCCTGACTGGGTCGAGGGCTGCGCCAGCTGCTCCTACCTGGCCGATCACTTCGACGGGATGCTGCCCCACCTGGCCGGGCGCGACGTAAGCTTCGTAGTGATTTCGCGCGCCCCCTACGAGCACCTGGCCGCCTTCAAGCGCCGGATGAACTGGAAGTTCACCTGGGTCTCCTCGCAGGACAGCGACTTCAACTTCGACTACCACGTCTCCTTCACCCCGGAGCTGCTGGCGACCGGCGAGGCGTCCTATAACTTCGAGCCGCTCCCCCTCGAGGCGCCCGGCATGCCGCTGGAGCTTCCCGGGGCGAGCGCGTTTTATAAGGAAGCGGACGGTGCCGTCTATCACACCTACTCCACCTACGCCCGCGGCCTCGACGCGATCGTCGGGACCTATCAGTGGCTCGACCTGGCGCCCAAGGGCAGGGACGAGGCCGGCCTCAAGCACACGATGGCCTGGGTCCGGCATCATGATAAGTACGAGAAGAACTACGCAATTGATGCCGAGGCGGGATACGTGGAGCCGGCATCGAGACGGGAGTGCTGTAAGTGACATGCCACAAGCCAGACGGCAGTCGTCAGACACCCGACTGGCCAGGCGATGACCGCTGGCGATGGGCGACTGGCGTGTAAAGTCTGACGACTAGGGACTGACGACTGGCAACTACTGAGGAGCAACCAATGAAATACCTCTGCCTGATCTATATGAACGAAGAAGAGCGCGACGCCATTCCGGCGGAGCAGTGGGAGCCGCTGATGCAGGAAGGCTTCGATTGGGGCGACGAGCGCCGGGAGCAGGGCGTGTTTCTCGACGGCAACCCGCTGCAGCCGGTGCGGACTGCGGTCACGGTGCGGAGGAAGCGGGGCGAGCTGTCCTTCACTGACGGTCCCTTCATGGAGACCAAGGAACAGCTGGCCGGATACACGCTGATCGAGGCCCCCGATATGGAGGCGGCGAAGGAGATCGCCGCCACGCTACCGCCGGGCCGGATCGGAACGGTGGAGATC
>DATFQK010000200.1:0-2972 GCA_035264345.1 Gemmatimonadales bacterium
TGCTGGACGAGGTGGTCCGGGCCACCGGAAGCAAGCGCTACGGGATTCGGCTGCCGCTGGCCCCGATGCTGGGCCTGGCCGGTGTGGTGGAAGACGTCTGTGCCGCGCTCAAGCTGGACCCGCTCATTTACCGGCGGCGGATGGACTTCTTTCACAGCGATTCGGAGTTCGACACCTCCAGGGCGCGGCGGGTGCTCGACTGGGAGCCCAAGGTGGACCTGCGGGAAGGCATCCGGCGGACGCTCGACGATTATCGACGTACTGGAGCTCTGGCCTAGCTGTCACCCCGAGCGTAGCGAGGGGGCCGAAGGGTCGGTCCGCAGAAGAGTTAGTTGTGTCGAATGGCCTTGCCCCCTCGCTGCGCTCGGGGCGACAACAACGCGGAGATCGATTTGAACGAGCATTGGCAACTGCAACTCTATCGCCGTTCGCTGAAGAAGAAGCTGACCGTGGGCGCATTGCTGGAGCATCTGCCGCCCACGGCCGGGCGCTTGTGCCTGGAAGTCGGCTGTGGCACCGGTCTCACCTCCCACTTCCTGCGCCAGCGGGGCGGGACCTGGGTCAGCACCGACTTCGAGCGGGATCACGTGCGCTCGGCCAAGCAGATGGTGGGCGACCGCGTGCTGCAGACCAGCGACGCCGAGCTGCCGTTCCGGAGCGCGTCGTTCGACATGGTTGCCGCCATCAACTTCCTCGAGCACATCGAGGACGACGACCGCTTCTTTCGCGAAATGGTGCGGGTCCTGAAACCGGGTGGTGACTTTCTGTTTATGGCGCCCAAGGGCGAGACCGGCCGGCCGGGATACGCGCTCAAGCGGATCCTGGGCTTCACCGCCGACCAGGAGGGCTTCGGGCACGCCCGCGACGGCTACCCTCCGTCCGCCGCACGGGCATTGTTCGAGCGGCACGGTCTGGAGCTGAGCGGGACGGACGACTACTGCCGGATCTTTACCGAATCGATCGAGGACCTGCTCAATTACGCCTACCATCGGAAATCCATGCAGGGAAAGGACACCCAGCAGCAGGACTTCCACGGCGACACCGCGCCCATGTCGGCCGAAGCACTGAACAAGGTGGGCACCGCGTATAAGCTCTATTCCGCGGTCTATCCCGCTCTGCGGGCCTGGACCATGCTGGATCACCTCATCCCGTTCTCGCCCGGCTACATGCTGGTGGCCTGGGGCAGGAAGAAGGCGGCGTAGATGTGCGGCATTGCCGGCAAGGCCGGAACCGCTCCGGTCGCTGAATCCGACGTTCTCCGGATGTGCAACGCCATTGCCCATCGCGGCCCTGACGACTGGGGCACCTTCGTCGAGGGCGGTGTCGGACTCGGTATGCGGCGGCTCAGTATCGTGGACCTGGCCGGCGGACACCAGCCGATGTCGAACGAGGATGGCACCGTCGTGGTGGTCTTCAACGGGGAGCTGTACAACTTTCCCAGCCTGCACGACGAGGTGGTTGCCAAGGGCCACCGCTTCAAGACGCGCTGCGATACCGAGGCGCTGGTGCATCTGTACGAGGAGTACGGCGACGGGATGGTCGCCTGGCTCCGCGGGATGTTCGCCTTCGCGATCTGGGATCGCACCCGGCGCCGGCTGCTGGTGGCGCGGGACCATTTCGGCCAGAAGCCGCTGTTTTACACCGAGGGCGGTGGGCAGCTCACCTTTGCGTCGGAGATCAAGGCGCTGCTGGCCGACGATCCCTCCCTGGCTGAGCTGTCTCCGTTCGCACTTGACCAATATCTCACCATGCGGTTCGTGCAGCCGCCGGAGACCTTCTTCAGCCGCATCCGGGCGCTGCCGCCGGCGCACTACATGGTATGGGAGAACGGGCGGAGCCGGGTCGAGCGGTACTGGAGCCTGAACTACGGCCCCAAGTGGACCTACTCCGAGGGCGAGACGCTGGACCGGATCGACGAGCTGCTGGCCGAGACGGTCAAGCTCCATCTCTTGAGTGACGTGCCGGTGGGGGCCTTCCTGAGCGGGGGACTCGATTCCACCCTCATCGCTTCCTACGCTGCCAGGACCCTGGGGTCGGAGCTCCGCACCTTCTCCATGGGGATACCGTACCGCGATCTCAACGAGCTGCCCGCAGCCGCGGCGGTAGCAGCGAAATACGGAACGCAGCACCACGCCGAGGAAGTCACCCCCAGCGTGGTGGAGGATCTGCCTCGTCTGGTATCGGCGCTGGACGAGCCGGCCGATCCGCTCTCGATCTGTCTGCTGCACCTGGCCCGGATGACCGCGCGCCATGTGAAGGTGGTGCTCGGTGGTGACGGTGGAGACGAGCTCTTCGGTGGCTACGATCGCTATGCGGCCGACCGCTGGCTGGACACCTATCGCGCGGTTCCGGAGGTGGTACGGAACGCGCTCTCCACTCAGGTCCTCAAACGCCTGCCGGATCAGTTCACCTTCAAGAGCTTCACCCACAAGCTGCGCTGGGTGGACCTGATGGCCCGGAAGACCGGCGGAGAGCGCTACTCCGAGAGTCTCCAGTTCTTCTGGTTCAACGAGGCGCACCGGGCCGAGCTGTATGCGCCGGAGTTTCGCAGCCAGCTGCTGAACACCCGGCCCGACGCCTGTCTGCTGGAGCTCTACGCTGCGCCGAACGCCGAGGCCTCGATCGATCGGATGATGTACGTCGATGCCATGTCGCGGCTCCCGGGGCAGTCGCTCACCATCCTGGACCGCGCGACTATGGCGTACAGCCTGGAATCGCGCTCACCTTTCCTCGATCCCCGGTTCGCCGAATTTATGGCTCGGGTGCCCACCGGACTCAAGATCAAGGGAAGGCAGCTCCGCTACCTCGAGCGCCGTCTGGGCGAGCGCTATCTGCCTCCCGAAGTTCTGCGCCGGAAAAAGCAGGGATTTGCCTCGCCGCTGATGTATATCCTGGAGGGAGAAGTACGTGCCCTGGCCCCCCGGCTGTTGCTCGACAGCGAGCTGGTGAGGGCCGGATATCTCCGGGCCGAG
>DATFQK010000201.1:0-6409 GCA_035264345.1 Gemmatimonadales bacterium
GCAGCAGATCGGAGGCGTTCCGCTGGACCATCTGGGAGATGGCCTGCTTGAAGTTGAAGCTGGACTGAGGGGAGGACGGCGCTTTCGCCTCAGCCATTAGGATCGACCCGGAACAGAACCTGCCCGAACTCCACCGGCTGGCTGTCTTCCACCAGGATCTCCCGAACCGCGCCGGCGATTTCCGCCTCGATCTCGTTCATGATCTTCATCGCTTCGATGATACACACGGTTTGTCCTGGAGTTACCCGGTTGCCCACCTTTATATAGGGCTCAGCCCCAGGCTCGGGGGCCTTGTAGAATGTGCCCACCATTGGCGATCGGATCTCCTTGAGCTGCGGCGCCGCGCTGGCCGCGCGCTGCGGGGCTTCCCGATGTTCCTGATCCGCCGCTGAGGCGGCCGCGGCCGGAGCGGTCGCCACGACAACCGGCGCCGCAGCGGCAACCGGGGGAGCGGTTGTCCGAGTAATCACCACACCGGTGCCGAACCAGCCCTTCACCTCGATCGAGCCGATCTCCGGCGTTTCCCGCAGCAGCTGAGCCAGGCGCTTTACATCCTTGAGATCGATGGAGTGAATGCCCGGGACGTTTTGCAGCAGCTCGGCGAGCTCCTGCATCTCTTGTGGGCTCATACGCGGGTCAAGTACTTGTCTTCGCGGCGGTCGACCCGGATCACCTGGCCCTCCTCGATGAAAAGCGGTACCTGCACCGTGGCACCCGTTTCCAGGGTGGCCGGCTTGGTTCCGCCGGTAGCGGTATCACCCCGGACGCCCGGGGCGGTTCGGGTGACGGTCAGTTCCACAAAAGAGGGGAGCTCCACCGTAATGACCCGATCGTTGTGGACCAGACCCTCACACTCCATCCCTTCCTTCAGGTACTTCAGTTGATCTTGCCCGATCAGCTCGTCGGTCAGCATGATGTCGTCGAACGTTTGCTGATCCATGAAGTGATAGAAGTGCCCATCGCCATACGAGAACTGAAGCGCCCGGCGCTCCAGCCGGACGTCGTTCACCCGCTCTCCCGCAGTGTAGGTCCGGTCTATGACCGCGCCGGTTCGGATGTTCTTGAGCTTGGTTCGGACGAAGGCGCCGCCTTTGCCTGGCTTGACGTGCTGGAAGTAGACCAGCTGAAACAGCTGGCCATCGATCTCGAGAACGAGCCCGTTTCTGAATTCGGCGGTAGATGCCATGGTTATGAGCTCGAGAGTCTAGACTAGTTCAAGCAGATCGGTCCGGGCGTCGGACAAGCACTCGGGGCCCGCAGGACCCAGATGCACATCGTCTTCCACACGTATGCCGCCCCACCCCGGAAAATAGATACCCGGCTCTACCGTGACCACGGCGTGGGCCGGCAAGGTCGTATCGGCGCTGGGCGACAGCCTGGGAGCCTCGTGCACCTCGAGCCCAAGCCCATGGCCCAGAGAGTGCCCAAAAGCCTCGCCGAACCCCTGGGTGCTGATCACCTCGCGGGCCAAGGCGTCGCCCTCACGGCCGGTCATGCCCGGTCTCAGATGCTCGATTGCCCGCTGCTGCGCCGACTGCACCACTCCGTGAATCAGCCGTTGCCGCTCGTCGGCTCTGGCCCCCACCACCATGGTTCGGGTCAGGTCGGCGCAGTACCCATCCACTTGGGCACCGAAATCCACCAGCAGCAGGTCTCCCGCCTCAACCGGTCGCGGGCTGGTGCGGGCGTGCGGCAAGGCGGAACGCTGGCCCGAGGCAACAATGGTTGGAAACGGGTGCCACTGGCTCCCTCGCCGGCGCAGGACGCGCTCCAGGTCTGAGCCGATCTCCAATTCTGTTTGGCCCACCCGAACTCGAGGCAGTATTTCAGCCAGCGCCTCCTGGGCCAGCTCCGCCGCGGCCCTGATCGCCGCGATTTCTTCCGGCGACTTGACAGCCCGCTGACGCTCGACCAGTTCACTCGTGGGCACCAGGCGAGCCGGGGTCAACCCGCTGAGCCGCTCGGCATCCTTGACGCTCATGACGTGGGATTCGATCCCCAGCCGCTCGATCCGCCCGTCGTGGAGCACCCTGCCCAGACGGTCCCACACGCTGCGTTGGTCGATCTCCACCACTGCCGCCCCGCCAACCTCGGCCGGGGCCTGCGCCGCATACCTGAAGTCCGAGATCAGAACGGTGGCATCGTTCCGGACCAGCAACAGCGCAGCTGAGCCGGTGAACCCGGTGAGGTAACGAATATTGGGCAGGTGAGTGATGACCAGCCCGTCCAGCCCCTCCGCTTCCAGCGCCCGCCTGAGCCCGGTCTGCCGCTCGATCCGTCGGTCAGCCGGCACGAAGCCGACCTGTCAGCGCCTGCAAGGCCAGCAGATAGCTTTGTGCGCCGAACCCGGTCACCAGGCCGAGTGCGAGGTCCGCTATGACCGAATGCCTACGCTCAGGCTCCCGAGCAAAAATGTTGGACAGGTGAAGCTCGACGAAGGGCACCCGCACCGCCAGAAGCGCGTCACGGAGCGCCAGGCTTGAATGCGTCAGCGCCGCCGCATTGATCAGCGCCCCGTCGGCTCGCCCGCGCAACCGCTGGACCGCCTCGACCATTTCACCTTCGTGATTGGTTTGAAACCAATCAATTTCGGCATTAAGAGGCCTGGCCGCTTCCCGGACCATGGCTTCGATATCCGCCAGACTGGTGCGGCCGTACAGTTCGGGCTCCCTCTCCCCCAGCAGATTGAGGTTGGGGCCGTTGAGCACGGCGATGCGCATTCAGCGCTTGAGGTTTTGCAACCAGGACTGGAACTGATCCAGATCGTCCTTGCTGGGGTCGCCTTCCTTATTTCCCGGAGCGGAGCCCGAGGTTGCCGCATTGAAGAAGTCGTCGAAGGAGACGGTGTCGGGTGAGCCCCCGGAAGGTGAAGCGGAACCTGCCGCAGTAGCTTCCGCTGCTGCGGATGTCCGATCCTGAGCTGCACCTGCCGAGCCTCCGGAGGATGACACCGGACTGCCCGTGGGTCTGGCTGAAAGCAGGCTGTGAAAGAAGGCGACGACCGACTGCCCCTTGGTCTCCCGGACCGAATACGACCGTGGCGTCGGTTCCGGCACTGAGGCGGGCTCGGGTACCACCATCGGCGGCGCGGCCGGCCCCCGCTCAGCTGCAGGAGCAGACTTCTCCGACTCAGTAGGCTCCTCTGGCGCGGCGGGGATTTCCAACGCCGGCAACGCCACCTCGAGCTCAGGCCAGCCCGGAGCAGGCGGGGCCGAGGCGGGCGTCCCGGCATCCATGAAATCTTCGGCGGCATTCGGTACCCGGAACTCAGAGGCCCCTGAGCTCTGCAGCTCGACCTCCTCGGCGGTCTCGACCCCGAGATCTTCCACGTCCGGAGATTCAGCCGAGCCGTAGTCGTGAGCCAGCTCGGGATGCGGATCGTAGGAGCCCTCCTTGGGAGGGACGAACTCCTGACTGATGAGGCCGGGAAGGGTGACGGGCTCGTCCGGCGGCCCAGCCACATCCGGATCAGTTGTCGCCTGGGGCGCCCCGGCTTTCTGAGGAGGTTCGCCGATATCGAGGAACTGGAGCTCCGACGAAGGCTTAGGCTCGGCAATGGCGGCCGTCAAATCCACAGTGGGTGCGTCCCGGTCTGACTCGGTCTCGGGCGGCTTTCCTTCGGCCGGCGTTGTTTCCGGCGACTTTGCCTCCGGCTGCTTTGGCTCGGGAGACTTTGCGTCAGCCGGTGGCGCCACAGCAGGAGAGTTGCGTTCGAACTCGGCCGCCAAAGGCTCCGGCTCCTTGCCGGCTGGCTCGGGCACAGCCGGCTTGGCCGGGGCGGGCGGCTTGGCGTCAAGGGCAGCGGGCTGCTGTTTGGCCGTCTCGATCCGAGCGAGTTGTTGCCGGGCCTCCTCGTTGCTCCGGTCTACCGAGATCAGCCGGTTCAGCCACCGTTGGGCATCGCCGAAGCGTTCCAGCCGTTCGTTGATATCGGCCAGAGACTTGAGGGCAATGACGTTTTCATCATCCAGCCGAAGCACGTGCGAGAATGCCGCCTCTGCCGCCGGGAGATCTCCCAGGTCCCAGTGGCAACGGCCGAGCACGATGCTGGCGGGTATGTAGTTGGGATGAAGCTCCAGCCCTGCCTTCAATAGCTCCAGGGCCCGTGCGATTTCCCCGTTTTTGCGATGGACTTCGGCCAAGGGAGCAAAGGTCAGCCCTTGAGGGTTCTCGGCGTACCGACGCTCCAGCTTTTCGATTTCCGTCGTGGCCATCGGTTCCCGGATCTTCAGGTCAGAATTGCTGGGGGAATCACGGCTTCTCTGCTGCGGGAAGTACGGTGAGAGTAGTGGGCGGCCCTCTGCGTGTCAACTGCTAAGCAGAATGGCGCCTTGAGGTTCTGCGCTGCCGGCCTTAAGCTTCAGCCTCGTCGCACATCTCTCGGTCGGAGCCTCGATTCAGCTATGATGCAAGCCTTTCGGAACGCGGCCAAGCCCCTCATGGTCGTGGTGGCCATCACCTTCTTTGCCTGGCTGGTACTGGACCTGAGTGGAATCACCGGGGGCACCGGTCTGCTGACTCAGACCTCTGTGGGCAAGATCAACGGGCGAAGTGTCGATGCCCGCACCTACCAGAACATCGTCCAGCAGTCGATCGATGCCCGCCAGCGGCAGAGTCCCGGGGCTATGGGGCTGGACGACTATCAGCAGGTCCGGGACGAGGTGTGGGACCAGATTGTCCAGAATAGCGTGCTCGATGCCGAGTACCGCCGCCGGGACATCAGCGTCAGCGAAGATGAGGTGGTGCAGGCCATCCGCACGTCTCCCCTGCCCGAGTTTCAGAAAGTTCCCGAGTTTCAGACCGACAGCCAGTTCGACCTGGCCAAGTACCAGCGCTGGCTCACCTCCAGTGTGGCCCAGCAGTATCTCCCCAGCCTCGAAGCCCAGTATCGGGACGAACTGCAGCGGGCCAAGCTGCTCCGACTGGTGACCTCGGACATCTACCTGTCCGATGCGGCGCTCTGGGAGCGGTACCGGGATGAGCATGAGATGGTGAAGATCGGTCTGACCGCCATCGTGCCTCGCAATGCCGTACCCGATTCTTCCATCCGGGTAAGCGATGCCGAAGTGGCCGCCTACTATAAGGCGCACCGGAATGAGTTCCAGCGCCCCAAGACTGCTTACATGAGCTATGTGGCGCTGCCGCGCATGGCTACTCAGGCGGACACTGCCGCTGTACGGGCCCGGGCCGATTCCGCCCGACAGGAAATCCTGCACGGTGCCCCATTCGCCGAGGTGGCCAGTCGTGAGTCGGCTGACAGCGCCAGTGCGGTCAAGGGTGGCGATCTGGGAGAATGGACCAAAGGAGCGATGGATCCAGCCTTCGACTCCGCGGCGTTTGCGCTGCCCTTGCACACGGTTTCCCCGCCGGTGCTCTCGCAGTTCGGCTTCCATCTCATCGAGATCACCAGCCGTAAGGGAAACAAGGCCAAGGGTCGTCACATCCTGTTCCCCGTCGAGGTAACCGGGACGCACCGCGATCAGCTGGACGCCCAAGCTGATAGCCTGGAGCATCTCGGCGCCGAGCGGAGCGACCCTGCAGCGCTCGATACTGTGGCCCGCGCCCTGAAGCTCAGGATCGGACACGCCACCCCGGTTCAGCAAGGCACCAAGCTCCAGCTCGGCCAACTGGTAGTGCCCGATGCTGGCGTCTGGGCTTTCCAATCCAAGCCTGGCGCCACCAGTCCGGTCATCGAAACCTCTTTCGCTTATTACATCTTCCGACTGGACAGTCTCCACGATGCCGGGGTGCCCCCGCTGACGGAAATCCGCTCCGCAGTCGTTTCCGCCGCGCGCGACCAGAAGAAGTGGGCTGCAGCCCGACAGTTGGCAAAGGACTTCCTGAAGCGAGTGGAGGCAGGAAGCTCGGTAACCCAGGCGGCTGCGGCCATGAAGCTGCCCCATCGGGAGTTCGGCCCCTTCAGCCGGATCAATCCTCCGCTCACCAATCCGGTTGTCGTCGGGGCAGCGTTCGGGCTGAAGGAGGGAGAGCGGAGCGGTGTTCTCGATACCAAGGAGGGGATTTACGTAATCGAGACCCTGCAGCACGTCAAAGCCGATTCAGCCAAATTCGCCAAAGATCTGGAACAGTATCGAGCCCGGTTGATCAACGTGGCGAAGCAGGAGCGGGTGAGAAACTACCTTACGGCCCTCCGCAAGTCGGCCAAAATCGTCGATAATCGGGCCAAGGTCCTGCAGCAGACCGGAACGCCGCAGGCACAGCAAGCGGGGGTGTAAGCAGGACGGGAAGGACGGGATGCTGAGAGAATAAGAAAAGCCCCGGAACCGATAAAGCTCCGGGGCTTAGTCTTGTTTTCTGCTTCCTTACCTGATCCAGCTTTCTTTCCCGTCCCTCCCGACCTTCCCGTCCTTCCCGTCCTTCATTGTGACAGCCGCTTGGGGTCTCCCGA
>DATFQK010000202.1:0-3584 GCA_035264345.1 Gemmatimonadales bacterium
GCGTCGGCCAGCCCGGCATACGCCTGCGCAAAGCGCGGATCGCGCGCGATGGCCTGCTCGAAGTAGTTCACCGCTTGCAGCAGAGATGCACCGGTACGCTGGTTTAGGCCGTGGCGTCCCTTGAGGTAGAGATCATACGCCGTGAGGTCGGCGGTCGGACGGACTACCATCGCGGCCGCCGCACTGCTGAGCTTCACCCGGAGCGCCCCGACGATCGCCTGCGCGATCTCCCCCTGCACGGCGAAGACGTCCCGCAGATCGCGGTCATACGCCTCTGCCCAGAGGTGGTACCCGTCTTTGACGTTGATCAGCTGGGCGGTGATCCGGAGCCGGTCACCCGCCCTGCGCACGCTCCCCTCCAGAACAGTCCCCACCCTGAGTTGGCGGCCGATCTCGCTCACGCTCTCACTCTTCCCCTTGAAGGCGAACGCGGAAGTGCGGGCGGCTACCCGGAGCCCCTGGACCTTGCTCAAGGCGGTGATGATCTCCTCGGTCATCCCGTCCGAGAAGTATTCGTTCGCTCCATCCGGGCTCATGTTCGCGAAAGGGAGGACGGCGATGGATGTTGCCGGGACCGCTCCTTCGAATGCACTCTGAGAAGTCCGTGCCGTCCACCACGCCAGACCCGCGAGCCCAAGCGCAAAGGCCGCTGCCAGGATCAGCCAAAGCCATCTCGCCGAGCCACGCTTCCGCTTGATCGGGAATGCGGACGGCGGTTCATCGAGCGCCAGTGTGAGGTCAGCGGGTGGGGCGAATTGATCCGTGGTTACCCGAGCGATCTTGCGGCCGTCACCGTTCGCCGGCTCGGTCCGCAGCCGATCGGCCAACGCAACGACGTCCGCATCGGGCGCCGACTCGAACTCCTGCTGCAGGCGCAACGTGTGCAGTCGCGCCTGCTGGAGCGCTCCCGCCCGGTCACCGGCCCCATCCAGCGCTCTCATCAGCCGCAGTGTCACCCGAGCATTGTACCGCTCCTCAGAAACCAAGACTCGCCATCGTTCTACCGCGCTGCTCCATTCCCGCCGCTCCTCGGCCGCCTCCGCGAGGCTCTCCAGACTGTGGGCGTATGAGCAGCGCAGGCGGTCCCGCTCCCCATCCGCCCAGTGTTCGAACTCGGACGCGCCGGGCAGATGAAAGCCGTCCAGGAATGGACCGGTATAGAGGCCGACTGCCCGCTCGAGCTCGCCTGCGGCAAGCGCCTCCTCGAACGCGACCACGTCGCACGCTAGTGCGGCCGGATCCAGTCGCAGCTCGTCCTGAACCGAGATTATCCCAGCCTCACCGATCGCTCTGCGCAACGCGTGGACCCCCTGGTTCAGCAGGTTGCGGGCGTGTTCCACGTCGCGCTCCGGCCAGAGCCAGGCGATCAGCTTGTCCCGGCTCTGCGGCCGGGACCTGGAGCTGGCCAGCAGGGCCAGGAGCGCCAGCCTGTGCCTTTGAGTAGCCGGACCCGTGAGCGTGCTCCCGTTGCCGGATAGGGATGGCCCGCCCAGCAGCCGTAACAAGAGCATCGTGGGGCTAATTCCGGATGGTATGGGAGTAAAGCGGCGGTAAAGGAGGGGTAAACCCGCCGTGCAGATCTTACTCGCGCGTCCATAGCACCGCAACGCAGTCACGGTGTCGCTCGCGGCGCGCTTAGCCTCGCACCCCTTAAACCGGAGATCTTATGTTGCAAAAGCCTGTGTTCCCACCCAGACTCCTCGCACTTTGCACGTCGGTCGCGCTCGCCTTGAGTGCCGGATGCAGCGCGGACAGCCCCACGGTGGCCGGACCGGATGCGCAGCCCAATCAAGAAATGAGGGGAGCAACGCAGATCTCAGGGATCGGCTCTTACGCGTTACCTGGCGAATGCGACGATCTCGAGGGGTCCAGCTACAACCTCACCTTGACGGGGGACTTGGAGGGTTGTCACTACGTCTTCATCGAGAGCACCAGCTGTACGGCGGGCGGGGCATACACCGAGAGGGGGACCGAGACCTTTATTGGTTCGTACAACGGACTGCCTGGCACGTTCAGCACGACGTATCTATTCACGGGCACGTTCACGGATTGCACCATCCCGGCTGGAGAGATCGCTGGGCGTTGTCAACATCCTATTGTAACCGATAGTGGCACAGGTGTGTTCGAAGCTGTCACCGGGCGATTGGACTTCCAGGACGACATCGAAGCCGGAAACTTCCCCTATCGAGGACACTTCCGATGGGCGACGAACGACTTGCTCGCATCGAGCTCCACCGCCTTCTCAAGCGGCACTCTGGCGGCGCCGGGTAGCTTGCCCGGATGCTAGGTTGCCGGTTCTAAGAAGAGCGCCCGACATACGGCGGCGTTTCCTATTCCGGGGCCGGCGATCATCTGACCTGCCCCGGAGTATCGGGTGCTCCTATCTCTCAACCGCATCATCGTAGCGGTGAATGCACAGCTGCTTCGTCGAGTCGAGCTCCAGCAGCAAGCGGCTTCTCTCCCGGACCGCTGCGGCTTCTCGAGTTCGCAACAGGGTGATCGCCAGCCCCGCCACCCACAGGAGATACGCCCCTATGTTGATCCGTTCGGCGACCCCGAGCCATGGTGTCTGCTGCCCGGCAGCCAGCCGGCTGGCCGCCACTCCGCTCAGTGTGCCAGAGGTGATGATTATCACAAGCGTCGCCCAGGAGTACAGCCGCCACCTGCTTCCATAGAGGGAGGCTCCGACCGCGATAGCTGACAGGATGAAGAGCACGATCACAGCGGTGAGAACGATGTGGGGGACGTCGCCCGAAGGCCCCCCGGTACCGCGGAGGTACATAGGCGGCGTTGTCGCGCCGACGACCGCGATGCCGATCAGCAGAGCCCCAAGGACGCGCAAGCCTCGCTTCCGACCAGGTGATGTCCAAACCGCCAAGCCGAAAGCAATCAGCAGCACGTTATACGACCCGAAGAGTGGGTGGACGAATTCTCTGGTCGGTGCACCGATTGCACCTAGCTCACTGATGGCCTGAGCGGTGTAGCTATGGTAGGCCGGATAGCGCAGGGCTGCCAGGACGTCGATCCCGATATATAAGAGCGAGGACGCTGTACCGCAGAGGAGCATAGTCTTTCTCAACATATTTCCTCCTTTTATCCCACGTCCTCGCACAAGATTCGCTCTCGGCTAGACCGTCGCCGGCTTCACAATCAGCGCCGTGACCATGCCAATCATCCCGTGCTCCGATTCGGCGTGGGGCAGGATGTGACAGTGGAACGCCCAGGTGCCGGGATTGTTCGCCTTGACCAGCACGTCCCAACGCTCCCCCGGCGCGACGTTGAGCGTGTCGCACTTCCACGGCGCCGGCTGGTCCCAGCCGTCCTTCGCGATCACTGTCATGTGCATGCCATGCAGGTGCATCGGATGGATCATCATCCCTTCATTCATGTACCTGATCCTGACCGTCTGGCCTTGCTGGCAGACGATCGGCTCGGTGGCCGGGAAGCTCTTGCCGTTGAGGGTGAAGCCGTGAGATCCGTCGTTCAGCACCATGACGTAATCCACCTCGGCGCGGTGCGAAGCCAACGGCCGTCGAGGCTCGACGATGAAGGCTCCCAGGAGACCCTGGCCCACTTGCAGAGCA
>DATFQK010000203.1:0-2603 GCA_035264345.1 Gemmatimonadales bacterium
CCAACCCGGTCTATACCGAGCTACCCGACCCCGATATGTCCGACATCGAAGAGGCGCTCACCGCTCCGGCGGCGATGGCCTAGAGCGTGTCTCATCACTTCTTCCCAACGTGAGGAATCGGCATCCGTGACCACGACAGCACGTGCCCTCAACGGCAGCAGGACCGTAGCGGAGCGGATCGACAGCATCTTCGGCAGCGACATCTTCTCTCCCGCCATGATGCGGCAGCGCCTTCCCAAGGAGGTCTACCGCAGCCTGCTCCGCACCATCGACCGGGGCGAGCCGCTCGATCCCGCGGTGGCCGACGTGGTGGCAGCCTCGATGAAGGATTGGGCGATCGAGAACGGGGCGACGCACTACACCCACTGGTTCCAGCCGCTCACCGGGCTCACCGCCGAGAAGCACGATTCGCTGGCTGCCCCCGACGGGGCAGGCGGTGTGGTCTTCAACTTCTCCGGCTCCGAGCTGGTGCAGGGTGAGCCGGACGCCTCGAGCTTTCCGTCCGGAGGCCTCAGGGCAACGTTCGAGGCCCGGGGCTACACCGCCTGGGACGCCACCAGCCCGGCTTTTCTCATGCGGGGCGACAACAATGTCACCCTCTGCATTCCGACTGCCTTCGTCTCCTGGACCGGCGAAGCGCTCGACACCAAGATCCCGCTGCTCCGCTCAGTCGAGGCGCTCTCCAAGCAGGCGCTTCGAATTCTCAGGATGTTCGGCACCGACCAGGGGGTCTCCCGGATCGTCACCACCGTCGGACCGGAGCAGGAATACTTCCTGGTGGACCGCGAGCTGTTCTACAAGCGGCCCGACCTGCTGACCTGCGAGCGCACGCTCTTCGGCGCCAAGCCGCCCAAGGGCCAGCAGCTGGAAGACCACTATTTCGGAACCATTCCGCCCCGGGTGCTCGCCTTCATGGCCGAGGCCGAGCGGGAGCTGTACCGGCTGGGCGTGCCGGTGAAGACCCGGCACAACGAGGTGGCGCCGGGACAGTATGAGATCGCGCCGCTGTTCGAGGCGAGTCACATCGCGAGCGACCATCAGATGCTGCTGATGGAGACGCTGAAGCGGGTTGCGCCCCGGTACGGTCTCCAAGCGCTGCTGCACGAGAAGCCGTTCGCCGGGGTCAATGGATCAGGCAAACACAACAACTGGTCGATGTCCACCGACACCGGCGTCAACCTGCTGGATCCGCAGGACGAGACCCACACCAACATGCAGTTCCTGGTGTTCCTCTGCGCCACCATTCGGGCGGTGGATCTCCACGCCGATCTGCTGCGGGCCTCCATTGCCTCGGCGGCGAACGATCACCGGCTGGGGGCCAACGAGGCGCCGCCGGCGATCATTTCGATCTTCCTGGGAAAGATGCTGTCGGACATCCTGGAGCAGGTGGAGGCCGGCCTGCCCAAGCGCACCATCAAAGGCGGGGTGCTCGACCTGGGCGCCAAGACGCTGCCGCAGCTTCCGCGGCATTCGGGAGACCGCAACCGTACGTCGCCGTTTGCCTTTACCGGAAACAAGTTCGAGTTTCGCGCGGTGGGCTCCAGCGCCAGCATCGCCTGGCCCAACACGGTGCTCAACACCATCGTGGCCGAGTCGCTGGATTACGTCGCGGGGGAGCTGGAGAAGTCCATCGGCACCAAGCCCACCGAGGCCAAGCTGCAGCTCGCGGTCATGAGTGTGCTGAAGCAGGTGATCGGCCAGCACAAGCGGGTGATCTTCGACGGCGACAACTACTCCGAGGAGTGGCACGCCGAGGCGGAGCGGCGGGGGCTGCCCAATCTCAAGGATTCGGTGGCGGCTTTCGGGGTGCTCCGGGAAAAGAAGAACATCGACCTGTTCAAGAAATACGGCGTGCTGACTCAGGCCGAGCTCGATTCCCGGACCCATATCGCGGTGGAGAAGTACATCAAGCAGCTGGGGATCGAAGCCGAGACCATGGTCTCGATGGCCCGGAATCAGATTCTGCCGGCAGCGCTGCAGCACCAGCAGCAGACCGCGGCGGCCATTGCCGCGACCAAGGCGGCAGGAGTCGAATGTCCGGATTCAACTGATGCGCTGAGGAGCTTCGTGGATCTGGTGACCCGGCTCCGCACGGCCATTGGGGCAGTGGAGCGCGCCGCGGCCCATCACGCGTCCGATCCGATGCAGCACGCGAGTCAGATTAGCCGCGAGCTCAAGCCCGCGATGGCCGACCTGCGCGAGGTGGTGGATGCTCTGGAGACGCACATCTCAGCGGAGCTCTGGCCGCTGCCGACGTACAGGGATTTGTTGTTTTTGAAGTAGTCGTGACTCACGACTCCCGACTAGATCGGCCACCCAGTCGACCGCTTTTTGAGAAGGAGAAAGAGCTCGGAGGGGAGAGTCGAGGGAGTCAGAGTGCCGGCCATGGCCTGAAAGGCTTCGCACTCGGCGGCTGAGGCGTCGGGATCGAAGCACACGGCCAGCGCTTCCACCAAGGGGGGCCGGTCGGGCCGATGGAGCGCGTCCAGCCAGGGGTGACATTGGGTAACCTGGCGGCATGCCAGCCTTACTCGCACCGCGCCATCCAGCCAGCAAGGACCTTCCGAAAGCGAGCCCAGCAGGGGCTGGGTCAGGAGCAGGCT
>DATFQK010000204.1:0-2847 GCA_035264345.1 Gemmatimonadales bacterium
GTCATGGCCTCGGTCGAGCGATACACCGCGGTGCGCCAGGGCGAGCGGAACAGAAAGAGAATGGCCGAAATCAGGGTGCCAGCGTGCCCGATACCCACCCAGAAGACGAAGGTGGTGATGTACACGCTCCAGAAGATCGGAGGGTTGTATCCGGCGTGCCCCAGACCATCCTTGATCAGCACCAGGAAGGTCAGGATGCCGATCAGGAAGAGCGACACTGCTCCCAGAAGGAGAAGCACGTATCCTCGGCTGGCCGGGCCGAGGGTGGCGACCACGTCGCGGGTGACATCCGCGTGCGTCCCCGTTGGATGACCTTCCGGTACGACTCTGGGAGCGGAAGCGGAAGTAACGACGGCCATGGTTACGCCTCGTCCCGCAGGGTGACTTTGGCCAGGTAGGTGATCGCCGAACGGGTGTTGAGGTCTTCGAGCACGCGATATCCTCGATTATCCTGGCGCAGGCGAGCCACCCTGCTGGCGGGGTCGGTGAGATTTCCAAAGACGATGGCATCGGATGGGCAGGCCTGGGCACAGGCCGTGGTGAATTCGCCGTCGCGGAGCGGCCGATTTTCCAGCCGGGCGTCGTTCTGGGCGCCCCGGATCCGCTGAATGCAGAAGGTGCACTTCTCCATGACCCCACGCGCTCGCACGGTGACATCGGGGTTCAATTGGAGATGCAGCGGGGCCGGCCAGGCCGACTCGTTGTACTTGTACCAGTTGAAGTACCGCACCTTATAGGGACAGTTGTTGGCACAGTAGCGGGTGCCCACACAACGGTTGTACACCTGACCGTTCAAGCCGTCGGCCGTGTGATACGCGGCGTAGACCGGGCAGACCGGCTCGCAGGGCGCGTTGGTGCAGTGCTGACAGAGCATGGGAACAAACCGCGCCGTGGCCCCGGCGCCCGGCGCCTTGTCCTCCTCCCAGTAGCGCTCGATGCGGATCCAGGTCATCTCCCGACCCTTGTAGATCTCGCTCTCGCCCACGGTCGGAATGTTGTTCTCCGCGTAGCACGCGGTGACGCAGGCCTGACAGCCGGTGCACTTGGCCAGATCGATGGTCATTCCCCAGCGAGGATTGGCGGCGGCATAGTCTCCGTATTGCGTCGCCTCAGCCTGCTCCTGGCTCCATCCCTTGACCGCTTCGAGCTCCTGTTCGGTGTTGACCTCGTGTTTGCCTCGACCCTCGGCGATGTAGGCCTGCTCGATGGTGAGCCCCTTCCGCGCGGCATCGAGGGAAATGCTCTCCGCGATGCCCCGGCCCAGCTGGCGCGGGTTTCCCTCGATGGTGGCGAGCCGCTTATAGTGGCCAGTCTTGGCAACCCCGACGCGGGTCGAGATGTAGGGCAGAAATGGTCCAGCCGGCGCGCCCAGCAGATCCAGCGCATTGACCCCGCGACCCTGAGCAAACTGGCCATACTCGGTATGGCCAAAGCCGAGCGGCATGGCCACGACGTTGGGATGAACCCCGGCATAGACGTATGCCGGAGCCTCGATGCTGCCGTGGGGGGAGGTGAGCCGGAGAACCTCGCCGTCACGCACATCCAACCGCCGTGCCAGATCGGGATGGATCTCGACCCAGGAATGCCAGGCGATCTTGGTGACCGGATCGGCGTTTTCCAGCAGCCACGGCTTGTTGGCGCCGCGGCCGTCGTACAGCATCCCGTGCGGATAGGCGACGAAGATCAGCTCGCCGTTTCCTTCAAAGCTGGGCCGAGTGTACTTGACCTGGCCGGCGCCTGAAGCCAGCGAAACCGGCGTGGCCGGTGCCGGAGCAAAGAAACCGCCGCGCTGCAGTGCCCCGTGCCAGAAACCGGCAAAGTCTTTCTCGCCGTGCTGACTGGCGAGTGCCTGCCAACGCGACTGCAGATGCGCCTCGTAGGACGCCGCCGTGAAACGCGCCAGTCCTCCACCCGCCTTCTTCGCGGTCCGGAGGAGGACCTCGCCGGCCGGCAAAGTGTCGAAGACCGGCTGCATGACCGGCTGCATCAGGTTGTACACGCCGGCCCGGGGGCGGAGGTCGTCCCACCGTTCGAGCGCATGGTGCTGCGGCAGGATCAGATCACAGAGGGCGGCGGTCTCATCCAGGTACATCGAGGTGGAGACCCTATAGCCGACCTTCTGGAAACTTTCAGCGAACCGCGCAGTCTTGGGCAGGGTATAGGCCGGATTGGCATCGTGAATCAGCGCGACCTTCACCTGGCCCGCGTCGAACGACCGGAGCAGGCCTTCCAGCGCCGCATAACCGTCGGCGCTGTCCATCTCGGCTCCAAAGCTGACGGTCTGGCCCACATTGCCGGCCACGTAGTTGAGCAGGTTGACCGCCGCACAGAGCTCTGCCGCTCCGCTGTGCTGGGTCCCGATTCCCCCTGCCACCGCGAGGCTCGGACGGTGCGAGGCAAATTCACGGGCCAGCCGCTCGATGGTGGCAGCGGGAATGCCCGTTTCCTTCGCGGCCATCTCCGGGGTAAACGCCGCCAGGGATGATCTGAGTCCCGCAGTGCTACCTTGTTGGCCGGAGACCACGTTGGCCATGGCCAGAGCCAGCGCTGTCTCAGAGCCCGGCTGAACCGGATACCACTCATCCGCATTGAGACCGGTCAGATCCCGCCGAGGGGCCAGATACACGAACTTCGCCACCCCTGCCCCGCTGAACCCGTGGGATTGGGCAAAGCCGCGCTGATGCTCGATCGAGCCGGGCCACGACTCCAGGAAATCGGCGCCGAAGGAAACAATGTGTTTGGCCTTGGCGAAGTCGTGGGACGCCAGCTGGTTCAGTCCGAATACCTGGCGATTGGCCGCCCGCATTGCCTCGGAGGCAAACGGCTGGTACCGAACCACCCGCCCCC
>DATFQK010000205.1:0-3431 GCA_035264345.1 Gemmatimonadales bacterium
CCGGTCAGGCCGCCGCTCTTGCGGTTTCCCTTGAACGCGCCGGACAGAATGTCCGTCTCGGAGTCCCACCGCCAGGTGATGTTGGGCAACGCTCCGCTTAGTGGCTCGATCCTGGCTTCGATGCCCATCCCACCGATCTCAGGCTGCACGGGCGGAGGCCAGGCGTCGGATCAGCCGGAGGGTACGGTCCAGCCCCTTCTCCAGCTCGGCATCGGATACGGCATAGCTCAACCGGACCCAGCGATCATCGGCGAAGGCAGCCCCAGGCACCAGGGCGACGCCCTCCTGCTGCATCAACTGCTCGCAGAACCCCTGACCGCTGACCGGGTCCCGCTCCCGAATCCCGTCCACCCGGAAGAAGAAGTAGAACGCGCCATGGGGCTCCACGAATTCGATGCCCGGCACTTCATTGCGGAACCGGTCCACCAGGTAATCGCGGCGCCGGCGGAACGCCGCAACCATCCGTGACACCTCAGCGTCGACCCGCTCATCACTGAACGCCGCTGCGGCGGCCCACTGCGCTGGATGATTGGCGCCCGTGGTTGTGTGCGACTGGAGCGCGGCCATGGCCTTGGTCACGTGGGGCGGGGCCAGCGCGGCGCCGATCCGCCATCCGGTCATCGCGTAGGCCTTGCTGGCTCCGTAAATGATCACCGTCCGCTCGAGCAGCTCATCCGGCAAATCCAGGAGTGACGGCGCAGGGCCCGGACCGTAGTTGATCCGGCGGTAGATCTCGTCGGAGATGATCCAGATGTCGTTCTTCTTGGCCCACTCGGCGATGGCCTTGAGCTCGGCCTGGGTGTATACCGCGCCGGTTGGGTTGCAGGGCGAGCAGAGGATGAGCCCCCGGGTGAGCTTGTGACTCATCCGGTCCAGGTCCCTGACACTCACCTTCAGTCCCCACTCCGGGTCGCCCGGCACCAGCACCGGCTCCGCGCGGGTGAGATGCACGATCTGCGGGTACGAGACCCATGCGGGCGAAGGGATGAGGACCCGGTCCTTGGGACCGAAAAGGGTAAAGCAGACGTTGAAGATGGACTGCTTGGAGCCGGAGCTGACCACGATCTGCTCGGGGTCGACCCGCCGGCCGCCCGACATCTGGGACAGTTGTTGGGCAATCCCCCGCCGCAGCTCCGCAATCCCGATATTGGGTGGATAGCGGGTGAGCCCTTTCTGGATTGCCTGAATGCCGGCCTGGGAGGCTGGGGCCGGCGTATCGAAATCAGGCTCTCCCACGCCGAGGTCCAGCACATCTTCCCCCGCGGCCTTACGGCGTTTGGCCTCGTTGCTGATGGCGACCGTCTCCGACGCCTTGAGGTGCTGCACGTTGATCGACAGTGGATCGGGCATCCAGCGGTTCCACGATGGGGGTGAAGTGCGGAAGAGACCGGGAAAACTTTGGCCCTCGGGCTGGCGATGTCAACCGCCGCGCACTTAGCTTGGTGCTCTAGCGACGTTCTGCACTCCCGCCGGAGAACCTGTGCCCTCCTTCGAAGAGCTCCATATCCAGCCATCCATAGCCCGAGTTCTCGACCAGCGAGGGTGGACTCCGGACGCGGCCGCGGCCGCGGCGCGAGACGTGGCCCCGACAGCGGCTCGGGGCCACAATCTGGTAGCCGTGACTCCTCCCATTCCCGCCTATGCGGCCCCGGCGCTCGCTGGAATACTCAGCCGGGTGGAGCGAGGGAAGCCGGCGCTGATCCTGGTGCCATCGGTGCAGCTGGAAGAGTGGGGAGCGCTGATATCAGACCTGGCCCAGGATGCGACCCTGTCGGTGCAAATCGGCCGAGGGCCGAGCCGAGCCATGCGACGACTGCGCGGAGAATCGCTGGATGTCCTGGTGACGACGCTGGAGACTGCCCTGCAGCTCGTTGCCCGCTCCGCGCTCCGGATGGAAACCGTGGGCGCCCTCGTTCTGGCCTGGCCCGAATCGCTGCTCGATGAAGACAGCGTCATGCCGCTGATGCAGGATCTACCTCGGGAGGCCCAACGGGTCATCTATACGGCGGAGCCCGCACGGGTCAACACATGGGTGGATCGCTACGCACGAAAGGCGCTCACGGTGGGCACCGACCCGCTGGAAGCGGGTCCGCTCGGCCCGGTCCGCACAGTGGCTACCCCCTGGAACAGGCGAGCTCAGGCCCTGGCTGATGTGATCGAGCTGGTTGATCCGGCTTCGTTGGTGGTCTGGACTGCCGACCGGGGACACCACGAATCCATTCGTCGTTTGATCGCCGGCAGCCAGTCAGATCTTCAGCTGGCCATGGGCGATGCCCCGGTGGCCAACACGATTATCGCCTTTGATCTGCCGGCTCGGGATCGACTCGAACAGCTGCTCGGCGCCGGCGAGGTGATCCTGCTGGTTCCCACCGGTACGGAAAGTTACGTAGCTCGCATTGCCGCTCCACGACGCCCACTGCAGCTGCCGGGGCCGCTCGACACCGCGCGGTCGGCCGAATCGTTGCGGCGACAGGAGATCCAGAGCATGATCGAAAGCGGCCAGGGATCTCGCGCCCTTCTCACTCTGGCTCCCCTGTTCGAGCGGTACGATGCTCCCAGCGTAGCGGCGGCTCTCTTCGAGCTCTGGCACGGCGCCGCCAAGGCAGGACCGGCACCGGCATCGGCACCCCGGCCCTCGGAGACGGCCAAAGTGTATGTCGGGGCAGGCAAGAAGGATGGAGTTACAGCCAATGATCTGGTGGCGGTGCTTACCAAGGAGTTGCGGTTCGATCGGACTCAGATCGGCAGAATCGAGCTGCGCGACGGGTATTCACTGATCGAGCTCCCGGCCGAGGAAGCGGAACGGCTGGCCGGCCAGCTGAACGGCACCACGATCCGGCGGAAGCGGGTATCCGCCCGAGTCGACCGCGGGCCCACTCGCCCCCGGCGGGAAGAGGGTGACGCCCGAAGCAGGCCGGCCCGCCGAACCAACTCGCGTTAACGCTTCCGGTTCACCAGGTCTCGCAACGAGCGACTGGCCCGGAACGTCGGCACCACTCCGGCTTTGATATCACTCGCCTTGCCAGTACGAGGGTCTCGCCATTCCCGGGCAGCCCGCTTCCTGGTCTCGAAGGTGCCAAACCCCGAGATGGCGACCTTTCCCCCCCGCTTTAGCTCCGACGCGAGAATGCCGCTGGGCGAGAAAAAGAGCTCGGCGACCTCGGCCGCCTTGGCCTTGCTGACACCCAGCTGCTTGGCAACGGCGGCAACGAGGTCCTGCTTATTCACGGAGAGTTCCTTAATTGGAAGCGGTCGTAAGAAGCCAGTCTAGGGTCTAGGGTCTAAGGTCTAGAGTCTAGATTTTTCGAGGTCCCCTGATAGTAAGCCGCTCTAGGGAATTGGCCACACGGTGAGTGGCCGTGGTACCTCTCTGGATGTTCTGGGACGTAGATTCGAGCGACAAGTCGAGAGGATGAGGCTGGGAGACTTTC
>DATFQK010000206.1:0-4358 GCA_035264345.1 Gemmatimonadales bacterium
AATCGCGGGTCGCCCAGGATCTGTATTCGCTCCGAAGCGACGCCCAACCGCTCGAGCCGGGACGCATCGCCGGGACTGACCGCGGCGGCCGCAGTAATGGAGCGGTAACCGGCCTCCAGCAGCCGCCGAGCGAGCCAGCGAAGACGGCTGCTCCCCGGCCTTACCGTGGCCGCTATGAGAGCTACGTCGGCCCCGCTGCCGGCCGCGCGGGTGGCCAGCTCGGGCCAGACATCGAGCTTGGCAAAGACCAGCAGGTCGGGCTGCAGTGTCCGCAGCAACCGGTCCACGTTCTCGGGGAGATCGTATGGGAGGTAATCCGAGACATCGGAGGCTATTCCCTCGGCCAGCGGCTCGGCAGAGGGACTGAAATGGGTATACACGATCTGACACTCGGGGCACCGGGGACGCAGCGCGAGCAAGACGCTCTCGGCCTGGCGGCCCTCTCCCACCGAGGCGGCATGAAACCAGGCGAGGGGGCGGTTCAGGTCCCGGTGCCGTCGGGCCCAGTCCAGCAGCCGTTCACCGGCATCCAGTCGGGCCTGCAGACCAGCCCGGATTCGGGGACGAAGCAGGCCCAGTGCGGGAGCCACCGCTGTGCCGAGGCGAATGGCAGCTCGATAGGCCCCCGAGGTGGACGGCATGGCGCAATGTTGCGGGCGCCCATTCCAAACGGAAGAGGCTTGCAGCGCGCCGGCGGATGTTGCTACAATTATTACGGCAGTACCATGTTCCACCTGCAACCGAGGAGGTGATCCATTGTCTACAGAGTCAAGGGTCGCCTGCGGCCGTTAGTTAAAGCTGCAAGCTAAGACCCAGGCGACACTTCGAACCTGGGGGGGCCGCTCAAAGCGGCCCCTTTTTTCATGACCGCCTCAAACCGCCTCGCCGTTCCCGCCAGCTACTGGCGCGTCTCCCGCTCACCGCGCTACAGCCTGAGCTTTGCGTTCCCCCTCCTGGCCGCGTACGAAGCCCTGGCATTTCTGCTTTCGCGGCTGGAGATGGTGCGGGTTCGAAACGGCGCGGACGTGCTGCTGAAGCAACTCTTCGTCGGCTTCGGTGGGCGATACGGCCTGGCGGTGTTTGGTCTGATCCTGGTCGGAGGCGGAGCCGTGCTGATCTGGAGGGATATTCGCGCGTCGGGTGGAATTCGCCCCCGCTACTTTTTGCTTATGGCGGCGGAATCGATCGCCTACGGAATGGTGTTTGGCCTGGTGGCTGGAACCCTCACCGGTCTGCTGCTTCCCCGCCTGGTCATCGCCGTGGCGGCCCTCAGTTTTCCCGCTCAGATCATGGTATCGCTCGGAGCCGGCATCTACGAGGAGCTTGTGTTCCGCGTACTGCTCGTTTCAGGGCTCATGCTGATTGCGAGGAAAGGGTTCGGCTGGTCGCGGAAGAGCGCGGGCCTCTTCGCGATCATCATGGGTGCCCTGATCTTCTCGGCTTTCCACTACGTGGGTGCCTCCGGCGAACGGTTCGCTCTGGGCTCGTTCACCTTCCGAGCCATCGCCGGCCTGCTGTTCAGCGCGCTCTACGTACTGCGCGGGTTTGGGATCACCGCGTGGACGCATGCGTTGTACGATGTGTTCCTGGCATTGTAGGGCGGGCTTAACAGACGGGAAAGGCGGGAATGACGGGAAGGTCGGAAGGGACGAAAAGGTACGAGCCTCTCTGCTTACCTTCCACTCTTTCCCGCCCTTCCCGCCTTTCCCGTCTTAGACCCATACACCGAATCCAGCACCTGTCGAAACACCTGGATCGGCTGCGCACCCTCCAGCAGACCGCCCTCGATATAAAACGTCGGCGTGCTGGTGGCGCCCGACCGCGCGGCGCCCTCGGCATCGGCCCGCACGCTGTTCACCGTCTCGGGAGACTCGAGGCAGCTGAGCAGGGCCGGCTTAGACAGTTTGGCCGAATCGGCCAGCGATACGAAGAAGGGCCCTGGCTCCTTGAGCGGTGCCCAGGTCTCCTGATACTTGAAGAGCAGATCGTGAACCCGCCAAAACCCTTGCTGCTGCCCGGCGCAGATCCCCAGCTGCGCCGCGGCGGCCGCATGCTGGTGAATGCTGGTGAGGGGATAGTTGATGAAGATCCAGCGCACCTTCCCGGTGGCGATATAGTCGCGCTCCAGCGGGGGGAAAGTCTCCTCCGCAAACTGGCGGCAGTAGGGACATTGGAAGTCGGACATCTCGTAGACCGTGACCGGTGCCTTGCTCGATCCCTTGCTCCGAGCAGTCAGCGCCGGCGTGGTCTGGGCACTGAGCGGTGCCGCTGCGGCGAGAGCCAGGACTACAGTGCAGGTTTTCGAGAACAATGCCATTGCCATCTCCTAATATCGCGGTCGACGCTTGCCGGTACGGCTGGACAACAGGACGGTATCCTCCTGAATCGGGAGGTTCCAGTACCACTCCGCGTTGGGGTCGCTGGTATCCCACGCCCGGGCATATATCCACCACCGACCGGCCGGCAGCGTAAGGTGGGCCCAGCCGGTCGAGCCAGTCGTGTCGGTGACGGCGTCCCGACCCTGGGCTCGGGCCAGATTTTCGACGATGCTGTCGTATCCTCGGTAGGTGCTATCTTCCCACCGTCGAACCGCGGAGCGTGGGCCCTCGCTCCGGCTTACGAACTCGGCCCGCGCGCGGTCGAGCTCGCTGCGGGCGTGATTGACTTGCCGCTCGAGCAAGCGGATGGAATCGGCCAGCTGCTTGAGCTGATCGGGGCTCGAGCCGCTGTGGAGCCCGTGGCGCACCCGATCAAGCGAATCCCGAAGCTGCGAAGCTCGGTAGGAGACATTGGTATAGCGGGTAAACGGTCCTCGGAACTGGGCGAAGAGCGTATCGAGAGTCGCGGTTTGTGGCCGGGGGGTTCGCGCTCTGGCCTCCAGGCTGGCGAGAATGCTGTCTCGATCGTAAGGCAGGGCGATGATGCCTACTCCCGCAGCCGGGGTTTCCTGTGACTCGGCGTCGGGTATCGAGACCCTAACCGCGACGTCGCGGTCGGTGTGACATCCGCCCAGGCCGGCAGCTGCCAGGCATAGTGCGACCGCGCTTCGCAGCGTCAGGAGGCTCATGGGTGTGGAAACGGTGAACGCGGAGGCGTAGGGAGACAGTTTGAGAGGCACACGGGCCAAAGCTATCGCCCTCTGGATAGGGCTTCAACTCAGCCTCCTTTTCTCACCCGCGGTAACCGCCGGGTGGGGGCAGGCCACCGCCGTGGATTCGCTGGTCCCGCCCCAGCCGGTGGGCTATGTGAATGACTTTGCTTCGGTGATCCCAGCCGACGCCGCCCAGAGTATGGATGACCTGATCCGGCGGCTGCAGGGAGTGACCAGCGCCGAGCTGGCCGTGGTCACCCTGCCCACTATCGGCGACCGCGAAGCCTCAGAGGTGGCGCTCGCCATCGGGCGGAAATGGAAGGTGGGGGCCAAGGCCGAGATCGCAGACCCGCGGCGGAACGCGGGCCTGGTGCTCCTGCTGGTCCCGCGACGCGAGGGAGATCCGAACTCGGGACAGATCCGGATCGAGGTGGGGCAGGGGCTTGAGGGCATTGTCACCGATGCTGCTGCCGGCCGGATTCGTGATCTCATGCGGTCGGAGCTGTCACAAGGCAACTACGGGGACGGACTGTTGCTGGGAGTTCGGGCGCTGGCCAGCCTCATCGCCGGGGGCTACGGCGTAACCGATTCGACGCTCACGGCATACCAGCCTCCCGTCGGCTCGGGAGGAGGTAATCCGACCGGCGGCAACCTGCTACCCCTGCTCCTTCTGGTCTTCTTTCTGCTGATGATATCCGGCGCGTTTCGCGGCGGTCGCCGCAGGAGGAGCGGGATATATTGGGGTGGACCGTGGATCGGTGGCGGCTGGGGCGGTGGTGGAGGCTTTGGTGGAGGCGGCGGCGGTTTCGGAGGATTTGGTGGCGGAGGTGGATTCAGCGGCGGCGGTGCCGGGGGAAGATTCTGATGCGGGCTACAGTCTCACGGGTGGTCGACCCATTCCTCACCGAGGTGGATCGGATGGCTGGAGCCGGGTACAGCGCGGTGCTCTACGGCTCAGCTTCCCGGGGCGACTACATCCCGGGACGCTCCGATGTCAATCTGATGCTGGTGCTCGATGAGGTGACCACGGCCACGTTGCGCGCGCTGGGACGCGCATTTGCTACCTGGCGCAAGTCGACGCCGGAACCACCCTTGCTGATCAGCCGGACCGAGTGGACCCGCGCCTCGGACGCTTTTCCGATCGAAATCACCGATATGCGCCTTTCCTATCAGGTGCTGCGTGGGGCCGATCCGCTTCAGGGAGTCCAGGTGGATACCGGTGACCTGCGCAAGGCGCTGGAACGGGAGTTCCGGGGCAAGCTGCTCC
>DATFQK010000207.1:0-2685 GCA_035264345.1 Gemmatimonadales bacterium
GATTCGAACAACACCGTGGCGTCGTCCCCCACCGACCGTCCGGTGTCCAGATAGGCCCAGTCACCAGACTGGTCGTTCACCCGCAGATGGATCTGCCACTCCCCGGAGTTCGGATCGATGTCGATCCTGCCGCCGTAGAACCGGATCACCCCGCAGTCCTCGACCTGCAAGTCGATTGGCACCCCCGCACGTCCGAGCGCCACCAGCTGGAACTCGATGGCATTCGGATTGTCATTCGGGACCGGGTCGCCGGGACCGGTCGGACTCTTGTCATCGCCGCCACAGCCCACCGCAGCGATCAGCATGACAGCCCAGGGGGACAACGTCCGCAGTCGCGGAAATACCTCAGTGCACCACATGTTCTTCCTCCTTGTTCTGCGCCGCTGGACGGCGCGGTGAGTGGTTCGTGGGTTTACTGCGCCCGGGCGATTGTAGTGGTGGTGCTGTCGCCTTCCGCCTCGAAGCTGCCGTTCACAGTGACCCAGCTCTCTGCTTCGATTGTGTCGGCGGCTAGATAGCCGCTGGCCCGGATCTCGAATGAGCCGGACAGCCTTCCATTGTCCGCCCGGGTGATCGTCACCGTGCCCGACTCGCCGTGGAACCAGCCGAGCGGCTGCTCCGGTGATCCCGCTGCGAAGAAGGCTTGAAAGGCCGGGGCGGTGGCCCCGTCGTCCCAGCTGGGCCGAATGGGATAGCGGCCGGGACCTGGCAGGCCGGCAGTCGGCAGCCTGAGCTGGAGCGCGCTGCCCCCGCCGGTTGCGCCGAGCGACACGGTGAGCACGGAGGCGCCGTCGTTGTCGATCATGCCGTACAGTGCCTCGTGCCCGACCGCGTCCAGCCGGACCGCGCCGGTGGTGTCGAGGTGGAAGCGCGGCGCCAGGAAGGCCGACAGGTTCAGCGCGATCGCGGCAACGCAACCGGCAGCGATGGAGCGGACGTACATGGGAACCTCCTGATCGGGTATGAGTCCTGGTCCGGGTCGGCGGCTGGATGCCGGCCGCTCGGACGAGGAGCACACTATCGTCCGCGGTCACGGCCCGATCACGAGATTCTCAACTGGGGGTTGCGACCCCGCGGTTCGCTGCCTCTTGTGGCCATCGGATGGGCGCGGGATATTGGCCGAATACCAAGTACAGCAAGGAGTTGCTCCTGAAGCGCATCCAGACGCTCGGCGGGCTTGCCGTGTTCGACGGGCCACTTCCTTTGGGGGGGAACGCGCAGCAGCCGCGCCGGCTCGCCATCCTGGCGGTGCTCGCCCGATCAGGCGACCGGGGGGTCAACCGCGACCGGCTGGCCACGCTGTTGTGGGGTGAGATCGAGGAGGAGCGCGCCCGCAGGAACCTCAACCAGGCGCTCTACGCATTGCGGCACGAGCTGGGGTCGGAAAACGCGATCCTCGGCACCCGCGAGCTCCGGCTGAATCCCGAGCTGATCGAGGTTGACCTCCATGCCTTCGAGACCGCCCGGGCTTCCGGTGCTATAGAGGAAGCCGGCCGGCTCTACGGCGGGCCTTTCCTGGGCGACTTCCATCTGCCCGGGGTCCCGGCTTTTGCCCATTGGGCCGAGGAGGAGCGCGCCGGCCTGGAGGCTGAGTACCGGGGCGTGCTGGAGGCTGCCGCGGCTGCTGCGACGGCCCGAGACGACCGAGGCGCCGCGGTGCTCTGGTGGCGCCGGTTGGCGGCGCTCGATCCCACTGACCAGCGGGGGGCCCAGGGGCTGATGCGGGCTCTGGCGGCGGCGGGTGATGCGCCGGGCGCGCTCCGCCACGCCGAAATCTTCCATCAGCTCCGGCGCGACGAGCTGGAGTTGCCTCCGGATCCGGCCGTCGAAGCACTGGCCGAGCGGATCCGGCGGGGGGAGGAGGCGCCCACTCCCGCGGTCAAGCTCGCACCCCAGAGTCAAACCACTGCATCTGGGCCGAGTACCGTTTCCGCGCCGGCAGCTCCCAGCTCCACGCTCCCAGCTCCCAGCTCCGAGCTTCTAGCTCCCAGCTCTCAGCTTCTAGCTCCCAGCTCTCAGCTCCCAGCTCCTAGCTCCCGACTCCTGACTCCTAGCTCCCGACTCCTGACCCCTGGCCCCCGACTCCTTCTGGCCGCGATCCTCGCCATCGGGCTGCTCCTGCTGTGGCGCGGGATGCACCGTTCGGCTGCCCCCGCCGGTCCGCCCCGGCTGGCTGTGCTCCCCTTCGAGAACCTGGGCGACTCGGGCGACGCGTACTTCGCCGGCGGCGTGACCGACGAGGTCCGCGGCAAACTGGCGGCGATACCGGGACTCGAGGTCGTCGCCAGCCTGAGCTCGAACGACTATCGGCCCGGCAGCCGGCGCCTCCCGGAGGTCGCCCGGGACCTGAGGGTGAATTACCTCCTGGTGGGGAAGATCCGCTGGCTTCGTGGACCCGCCGGGCTGACCCGGGTGCGGGTGAGCCCGGAGCTCATCCGTCTGGATTCGGGTGCCGCGCCGATCACCCGCTGGCAGCAGCCGATCGATGCCGCGCTCACCGACGTGTTTGCGGTACAGGCCGACATCGCGACCAAGGTGGCCGACGCGCTCGGCGTGGTGCTGGGCGACAGCGCCCGGCGCGAGCTGAGGGTGAAGCCCACTGAGAGCCTCGCCGCGTACGACGAGTTCCTCAAGGGAGAAGCGGCCGCGCAGGACATGAAGGCCGACCAGGCCGGCCTCCGCCGG
>DATFQK010000208.1:0-2372 GCA_035264345.1 Gemmatimonadales bacterium
AACTCCAAGATGCTGCGCGAACGTTGGAAGCGGTAGTCAGAGTGGCCCGCACCGGGTTCGCTGTTGACGGAGCCCAGCCGGCGCAGCAAGCTAGAGCGCCGTCCTTCACCGAATGGGTCAGTGACTCGAGCCAGACCATTAACCCGGAGGGTCTCACCATGGCATCCGTCCTCATCACCGGGAGCAGCTCCGGTATCGGCCTGGCCACGGCCCTCGCGTTCGGCCGCGCGGGGCATCGGGTCCATGCCACGATGCGCGACGTGGGCCGAAGCGGCGAGCTCCGTAAGACGGTGGAGCAGGAGAAGCTCCCGATCTCGATATCGCCGCTGGACGTGGACTCCGATTCCTCGGTCCGGGATGCGGTCGACCGGATCATCCGGGAGAGCGGACCGATCGATGTCCTGGTCAACAACGCCGGATTCGCCCCCACCGGTTCAGTCGAAGAGACCCCGCTCCGCGTGTTCCGCGCAGTGATGGAGACGAACTATTTCGGGGTGATTCGTTGCATCCAGGCGGTGCTCCCCGACATGCGGGAACGGCGGAGCGGCTGCATCATCAACGTGTCCTCCATCTCCGGCCGGATCGCGATGGCGCCGATGACGCCATATCAGGCGACCAAGTTTGCGCTGGAGGGGCTGAGCGAAGGCCTGGCCCAGGAGCTGAAGCCGTTCAACATTCGGGTCGCCATAGTCGAGCCCGGCATCATCGATACTCCCGCCGCCCGGCTCATCGCCGACCACCAGAGCACTTCCTCATATCCCCACCAGCAACGGTTCGCTGCCCTGTTCACCGCCAGCCTTCAGACCGAGCGTCCGGCCTCGATGGTGGGTCAGAAAATCCTGGAGATCGCGGAGAGCGGCACTTGGCAGCTCCGGCATCCTGCCGGGCCCGATGCCGCGGCCTTCCTGGACTGGCGCAAGAGCCTGAATGACGAGGAATGGGTCGCCTGGGGGGCCCTGGACGACGACGCATGGTATCGGAGAATGAAACAGGATTTCGGAATGGACCTCAGGCCGTGGGCCCATACCGCGGAGCTGCCGACTGTTTAGCTGGCGGAACGTCGGGACGACGGAACTACCTCATCCGACTCGGCCTTCTCCCGCTTCGCCAGCAGCAGAAACGGCACGCCCAGTAGTTGAATTGCCGCACACACGACATACGATCGAGCGTAGCCGTAGACGTCGGCCACCCGGCCCAGCGCGGGCTGCGCGGCAACACCTCCTACCGAGCTCATCAGGCTGTCGAACGAGAGCACCGTAGCCCGCTGCTGGCTGGGGATGATGCCGTTGATGTAGGTCTGGCGGATGGGCATGGCAATCGCGAAGCTGAATCCCCAGATCACCAGCAGTCCCACCGCAACCGGAAAGCTCGACGTCAGTCCCAGCCCGAGGAGGCACCCCGCGCCGGCCACATAGCTGGCGATCAGGGCGCCGGTGCGGCGGCGAAACACGACTCCGACGTGGGGCGCCAGGAGACCAGCCAGCATCTGGGTGCCCGCCACGATGGAAGCGGCCAGGCCCGCCACGCCGAACGCACGGGGATTGCCGTAGAGCTGAAGCAAATAGGGCTGCAACCCGTAGAAGGCATAGATGCCGATGCCTCCGACGAATAGCGCGCCGAGCATCAGCCAGCGTACCGGCGGGTTGCGCCAGCCGGTGTCGATGGAGACTCGGAGCACCTGGCGGACTTCGTTGACCAGTCCGCTGCGCCGGTTGGCCGTAAAACCGAGGTCTTTCATCCAGACCAATGCAGCCACCAGCGTGAGACCCAGCATCACCGACCGCATGATGTAGGGCACGCCCAGATTCGTGGCCTGGGCAACCAGGCCGCCGAGCAGCGATCCGCCCAGCATTGCGGCGCCGCCTACCACCTGTCCCCGCGCCAGGACCGACTGAAGGCTGTCCTTGACCCCGGTAAAGGTGAGCGCGTCTACCAGCCAAGCCTCGGTGGCTCCGGAGAAGAAGGTGAAGCCGAGGCCGAGCAACACCGACGCGATGGCCCAGCCCCAGAGCCGCGCGTGGGCGTGCCACATCCAGAGATAGAGCAGGGTGGAGACCAGGAGCGTCGCGGCCCCGAGCAGATAGGACGTGCGGCGGCCCCAGGTATCGGCCACTATGCCGGTGGGCACCTCGAACACCACCATGCCCCCAGTGAAGAACGCGTTGGCCGCGAACGCCTCGGCGTTGCTGAGTCCGGCGTCGAGCAGGAAGAGAGTGTTGATGCCCCAGATGAAAGAGGCGGAAAGAGTGGAAAGCAGGGTGAGCAATAGATAGGTGCGCTGGACCTGCTTTCCCGGGTTGGGCATGGCGGAAGATACGACGGAAGGACGAGGGAAGGCCGGAAGGACGGGACGCACCAGTGATGGCGAGGCG
>DATFQK010000209.1:0-3933 GCA_035264345.1 Gemmatimonadales bacterium
TCTCGCCGCCACCGGTCCCGGCTACGACGATCCTCCGGGGGACAGCGTGATGGCCTTTCTGGCCGAAGCAGTGCACCGGAAGGACCCGCGGACCAGAAATCTCTGGTTCGACCTGGCCGGAATCATGGACTCGAGCGTCACACCAGCTCAGGCGGCGGTGATGGTGCAGCGAATTCGCCGCGTCGGGGTGGACCGGATCCTGTATGGCTCGGATGCGGCTGTGGGCGGGAACCTCCGGCCGCGCGAGGGATGGGCGGCGATTCAGCGGCTGCCGCTCACTTCGGAGGAGCTCGACCGAATCGCCCGCAACGTCCCGCCGTACTTCCGGTGAACCGACTTCCCCTTCTGGAGAGCTGATGCGCCCGTTTCTAGTTCCTGCCCTGCTATGCCTGGCCTCGCTGCTCCAGGCGCAAAATCCGCCGCCCCCCTCATCAGCCCCGTTCCGCAACAAACAGATTCCCCACCAGTCGGGATTCCGGGTTTTCATCGTCCCGGATATGGAAGGCATGGGAAGCGCGGTGGACATCCACGAGGTCATCGCCGGCAACGAGGGCGAGCGCTACAAGGAGCTGACCAGCCCGGACTACTGGGACCGCTTTCGGCTGCTGCTCACCCGGGAGGTGAACGCCACAATTCGGGGCGCCCGCAGCGGCGGCGCCAGGAGCTTTGTGGTCAACGAGGGACACGGCGGCAACCTGTTCGCCAACGTGCTGCCCTGGGAGCTGGACAGCTCGGCGATCCTGGTGCGGGGCTTTCCGAAGCCACTGGTGATGGTCACCGGGATCGACAGCAGCTTTGGCACGCTGATGTTCACCGGCGCCCACGCCAACGCGGGCAGCCCCGGCGTGCTGGCGCACAACTTCGCCTTCGACACCTTCACAGTGAACGGCAAGCCGCTGAACGAGGTAGGGATCAATGCCTTGATCGCGGGCGAGCTTGGCGTGTCGGTCTCACTGGTGAGCGGAGACGACGTGCTGATCGATGAAACCAGGAAGATGCTGCCGAACGGCTTCGTGGCCATCGTGACCAAGCGCGCCGTCGGCCGGAGTGCCGCGATTACGTATAGCCCGGCGAGGGTCCGGCGGATGCTGCAGGCCGGTGCCGCGGAGGCGGTTCGACGGGAGCGCCGGGGCGACTTCAAGCCGTTCACCATGGAGCGGCCCTATCGGGTCGAGTTTGCGCTCAGGCGGACCTTTGCCGACAGCATCGTTCAGGCGGTGGCAGGCCTGCAGGAGTTCAAGCTGGAGCGCAAAGGCGACCGGCACTTCAGCTACGTGACCGAGAGCGCGCGGCAGCTGGGGTGGCTGCTGGACGCCATCGAAGAGGCGGTGCTCCGATGATCCGAGTCCTCTCCGTCACCGCGCTCCTGGTTGCCACGCGGGCATGGGCGCAGGGTCAACCCGCGCGCGACACTACTCCGCGCGATACCACTCCGCCGGCCGCCGCGTTCGGAGTAACCGAGTATCGCCAGGCCAGGGAAAAGCTGGAGCAGGACATGCAGCGCGATGGCTTCAGCGTGTACATCATCGCCGACATGGAAGGGCTGGCCGGGGCCGTGCGCAATGCCACCGAGATGCGTCCGGTGAGCCGGGGCGGGTCTCCCCAGCACGAGCGCTTTCGCCAGGAGCTGACCGATGAGGTGAATGCGTTGATCGCGGGCGCCCGCTCGGCCGGCGCCACCCAGTTCATCGTGAACGAGGGGCACGGCGGAACATTGTTCCGCAACATTCTGGTCGACCGGCTCGATCCCGAAGCCATCCTGATCCGCGGCTACCCCAAGCCGATCGTGATGTCTACCGGGATGAACCCGATGGTCGATGCGATGATGATCGTCGGCGCCCATGCCAACGCCGGAAGTCCCGGGGTCATCTCGCACAATTTCGCCTTCGACTCCTTTACGGTGAACGGCAAGCCGCTCAACGAGGCGGGTATTGCCGCGTTCATCGGCGGCGAGATGGGTGTGCCCATGGCGCTCGCCAGCGGCGACGACGTGCTCACCAGTGAGACGCGAGAGATGCTGGGACCGCTGGAGACGGTTACCACCAAGACGGCCTTTTCCCGTTCCGCGGCGGCGGTCCTCCCGCCGGCAACGGTCCACCGGCTGCTGCGGCAGGCCGCCGGCCGCGCTGTCCGGCGGGTGAAGGCAGGCGAGCTCCGCCCGCTCAAGATGGAGAAGCCTTACCAGGTGCGATTCTGTCTCCGGCACTCTTTCACCGAGGACGACTGGGTTCGCACCACCGTGGGGCGGCTGAATGGGGTCAGCGCAACCGCTGGACGCGGCTGCTTCTCCTATGCCGGCGATTCCGCGGAGGCCGTCGGCAACCTGCTGAACGAAGTCGAGTGGACGGTACTCAAGCCGTGAGCGATGTAGACCGAATGGCCAGCGACTTAGCGAGATCTCCGCTTCACAAGTGGGCGCAGGTTCTGTCCGGGGGCCTGACTCTCGCTGTGATGCTATCAGCCTGCGCGCCGCCTCCCCAACAAGTGCCGATTCCCGCGGAGAATGGCGGCTTCAAGCCGCGGCAGGAGATCGAGATCTGGCGCGGATCGAAGGCGACTACGCTGCACGGCGTGCAGGTCAGGAGCGACTCCCTCATGGGTGTTCCGCTCTGGAGGCCGCCCGAGTGCGACTCCTGCCGTGTCGTGATGCCGCTCCGCGAGATCGATTCGCTTCGCACAGTCAGTACGGAGCGCTCATGGATGCTCCTGGCCAGTGTGCCGTTCGTCGCCCTTGGCGTGGTAGCCGCTACCTGGGCTCTAACCGAGGGAGATTGAAAGAATGTGGGCTCGGATGTTCTTTCTCGTTTCGGCGCTGGTTGTTGCCGCCGGCAGTCAGGCCCGATCGCAAGCCCCGGGAGGACTCGCCGCCGCGGCTCTGGCCGACACCTCCTTTAAATGGATCGAGCGGCAGGCCCCCGGCTTCCGAGTCTATTTCCTCGCCGATTCCTATCCGGCGGCCCACCAGGACAGCCTGCTCGCTCGACTCCCGAAGGCATTGGCCCACACCCGGGAGCTGATCCAGGCCCCGCCGCTCGGTGGTCCCGTCGACCTGTTCTTCATCGAGAGCCGCTCCCAGATGAGGGCACTTACCGGCATGGGTGCCACCGGTTTTGCGCAGCCCTCCGCTCGCGCGGTTTTCCTGGTTACCAACCCCGAGTGGCGGGCCTTCGAGCGTCACGAGATCATGCACGTCGTTGCCGGGGAGACCTGGGGCACCACTGGGCCGGACAGCGACTGGCTCCAGGAGGGACTGGCCCAGGCCGCCGATGGTGCGTGTGCGGGGTACTCCAATGCGGATGTGGCGCTGGCACTGGCGCAGCGGCACGGTTGGATCCCGCTGAGCTCGGTGATCGGAGCCTTTCGGCAGCAGCCGGATGTAAGAGCCTATCTTCAGGCCGCCGCCTTTACCGACCATCTCCTGAAACGTTATGGGTCTGAGGCGCTGCGAAGGCTGTGGCGGAAAGGCTCCACCCCAGACTCGATGATCGGTGGCCGCTCGCTGTCCGCGATTGAAGAGGAATGGAAGGGGAAACTGGCGGCCGAACATTCGATCAGTTCAAGCACGCTGGCCCGGGTCGAATCGAAGGGATGCGGATAAAAATGGCCGCGGAGCGGCTCATCGTTGGTTTCCATCAGGACCAGGAGGGCGATTGGGTGGCAGAGCTCGAATGTGGTCACAACCAGCACGTGCGGCACAATCCTCCCTGGCAGGAGCGCTCCTGGGTGCTCTCCAGCGAGGGTCGGCGCGGTCGGCTCGACACCAGGCTGACCTGTCGCTTATGCCGAGCTGAGGAAACGGGCAGTGGAGCCTGAGACCAAGCGGATGGCGGAGCGGGTCCGGGCCGAGCTGATCCGCGCGGCAATGGCCGCGTATGAAGATGCTGCCGTGCGCGGTCTCTGCGCCGAAGGGGCATGGGAGGTGGCGGTAGACGC
>DATFQK010000210.1:0-2850 GCA_035264345.1 Gemmatimonadales bacterium
CCGACGCCGAAGTGCTGGCGAAGCCCGGAACCTTCAAGCCCTACTATGAGAAGGGCACTGAGCTGGCGCAGAAGAGCTGGTCCGGCGACACCTGGAAAAACGGAGGGGCCCCGGTGTGGGGCTGGATGTCCTACGATGCCGAGCTCGATCTCATCTATTACGGAACGGGAAATCCGGCGCCGTGGAACACCGAGCAGCGCCCGGGCGAGAACCGCTGGGCCACGAGTGTCATGGCCCGGCGGCCCCAGGATGGTGCGCTCCGCTGGGCCTATCAGTTCACTCCGGCAGACAACTGGGACTTCGACTCGACCCAGGAGATGATCCTGGTCGACCTTACGGTAAAGGGAAAGCCACGGAAGGCGCTGGTCCACTTTGACAAGAACGGGTTTGTCTATACCATGGACCGCGCGACGGGCGAGCTGCTTCTGGCTGAGCCGTATGTGGAGGTGAACTGGGCCCGGCGAATCGATCTGGAAACCGGCAAGCCGGATGTGGATTCCTCCAAGACCACCGGCGCGTCCAAGGGAACGGTGAAGGACATCTGCCCTACACTGGAGGGCGGGAAGAACCAGCAGCCCGCAGCTTTTTCGCCGATCACCGGGCTGTTCTACGTGTCGACGAGCAACATGTGCATGGACTATTCGGTGGCCAACGTCTCATACATCGCCGGCACTCCATACATCGGCGCGGCAACCCCCTACAAGGCTGGACCAGGGGGAAACCTCGGCGCCTTCATCGCCTATGATGCCGCTCGAGGCAAGAAGGTGTGGGAGATCAAGGAGCCGTACCCGGTATGGAGCGGTGCTCTGGCAACGGGTGGTGGCGTCGTTTTCTATGGGACACTCGATGGCTGGTTCAAGGCGGCAGACGCACGCAGCGGCAAGGTCTTGTACAAGTTCAAGGTCGGGTCGGGCGTGATCGGCAATCCAATCTCATTCCAGGGACCGGACGGCAAACAGTACATCGCGCTGTACGCCGGATTCGGGGGCGACTGGGGTCTCCTGTCGGGCGACGTGCGCTCCGACGATCCGGATGACGTCCGCCCACCCGCCAGCTTCATGACCGACATCGCCCGGCACACGAGTCAAGGCGGAATCGTGTGGGTGTTTGGGTTGTGAGTGAGTCGCCAGTCCTCAGTCGCCAGTCCTCAGTCAGACTCTTGGAGATGACAGTCATGCGCGTGTTGGCAGCAGTCACCGCTCTCTGCCTGTCCGCTGGCGCCGCTCAGGCGCAGCGCAGCGCCCCTCCGGCCATCAACTACAACCAGCACGTGGACGCGGGAGGAACGCCACCCCCGGCGGGGACACTCGAGAACCCGCTCAAAGGTGACAAACAGGCGGTGGAAGACGGGGGAAAGCTCTTCTCTTCCTTCAACTGCGACGGGTGTCATGGCGGTGGCGCGGTAGGAGCCGAGGGTCCGAGTCTGGTGGACGGCCGCTGGAAATACGGCGGGGCCGATGGCGAGATCTACCACTCGATTTTCTACGGACGAGCCCGCGGGATGCCGGCGTGGGGAGGCACCCTGCCGCCCGACGCGATCTGGCGTCTGGTCAGCTACCTCAAATCCCAGGAGCCCAAGCGGGATACGCTTTCTACCACGAGCTGGTGATCGCACCCAGCCCGACTAAGTATGCCTAATAAAACCGAAGTTCCTCGGCCAGCGCGACGATGATGCCCGCAGGGCCCCCCATGTAGCAGAGTCTGTACTTGTCCTCGTACTGGGCCACCTCGCCGATGAGTTCGCCGCCGTTGGCGCGCAGGCGAGCGACAGTGTCGTCGACGCTTTCGACTGTAAACATGACGCTCCGGAGGCCGAGCGCGTTCGGCGGTGCGATCGCTGGTTGGATCTCGACCAGTTTCGGATTGCGAAACTTTGTCAGCTCGAGTCGCCCGTGCCCATCCGGGGTCCGCATCATAACGATGTCGACCTGGACACTTTCGAGCCGGTTGACTCGGTCCACCCACGGGCCCTCGACCCGCGCCTCGCCTTCGAGCGTCATGCCGAGCGCGGTGAAAAAAGCGATAGCAGCTGCAAGGTCGTCGACGACGACGCTGACATGGTCCAGTCTCTTGATCGTCATGTCCCTAATACCCCTCCTCCATGGCCCTATTCTGCTTCCTTGGCTGCTTACGCGACGGTTTGTTAGGCGTACTAAGGCCGCCGAACAGTTTCGGCTCCGGCGAACCGGTTCAGTCGCAGGAACCCGATGTTGTGCTCCGTCTCCCCGTTCTGGGCCAGGTCCGCCATGACCTCCCCGACCACGCTGCAGAACTTGTAGCCGTGTCCGGAAAACCCGGCGGCCAGCGCCACCTCGGGAGTATTCGGGTGCAGGTCCAGGATGAAGTGCTCGTCCGGACTGTTGGTGAAGAGACAGGTCTTGAGCATCAGTGTGGGACCGGCTGCGTCGGGGAAGTAGCGCTCGGCAAACATCCGCAGCAGCCGCTCGTCCTCCGAATCGGGCTCGCGATTCATCCGATCGGGATCGACTCGCTCCTGGCGGTGGTGGTAGCGGCCGAACTTGAAGCCCGGTACCAGGAAGCTGGGAAAGCCGTAGTAGCGGCCCTCCTCCAGCTCGATGTAAAAGACGGGAAACACATCGGGTGTGAATCGCTCCGGCCGGCGCGTTTGCAACCAGGCGAGCACCTGCCGTTCGGGCACCGCCAGCTCAGCAAGCTCCGGCACCAGCTTCGATGCCCACGGCCCGGCGGCGATGACCAGTCTCCCCCCTTCGTACCGCCCCCGTAAGGTACGGACCCAGCAGTGTCCTCCGGTCACCCCCCATTCTACTACCGGCTCTCGGTATCGCACCTCAGCGCCGGCGGCCAGCGCGGCATTGATATGGGCCAGAT
>DATFQK010000211.1:0-6147 GCA_035264345.1 Gemmatimonadales bacterium
AGCCGGCCCAGCCGGCCAACCACGTCCTCGCCGAGCAGCCCCCCGGCTACCGCGTCGACGCCCACCACGCCGGCCCCGGCGCCTTCCACGACGACCAGCTCGGCTGCGAGTCTGGCCGCGGGCACCAGTCTCACCGCCGCGACCACGGCTGAGATCCGGTCCAACAAGAACAAGGTGGGTGACACGGTCATGGCGAAGATCGCCAACGACGTGAAGGACAAGTCGGGTCGCGTCGTTATTCCCGCCGGGTCCGAGGTCGCGCTGAAGGTGACCGCAATCAAGGAATCCGAGAATAAGAGCGACACGACGGGCACCCTGACCCTGCAGCCGACCTCGGTGACCATCAACGGTGAGTCCTATCCGATAGCCGCCAGAATCGACCACGTCGGAAGCAAACTCGAGGGCCGCAAGACCGGTGCGGGTGACATCGCCAAGGTGGGCGGCGGAGCCGCGGCCGGGGCGATTCTTGGCCGGGTGATCGGCGGGAGCTCCAAGGGAGCCATCATCGGCGGCGTGATCGGCGGAGCGGTGGGAACCCAGCGGGCAGTCGAGACCAAAGATCGCGATGTGGTGGTGCCCGCCGGCACCTCGGTGACACTGGTTCTGGACGAGAGTTTCCGGAAGAGCTAGCCAGGAAAACCGTAAGCGGGAAGTGCAACAGCGTGAGCGGTGAGCGGGGACCACATCTTGCCCGCTCACCGCTTACGCTTTCTGGGATCAATAGCCCGCGCCGCCTCCACCCAGGCGGGGATCGCTGACGCCCTCCCAGCCCTGGACGGTGCGGATGATCCCCTCGACGTCGCCCCACTTGCCGCGCTCCGATATCGCGTGACCGCGAGCCCGAAGACTGTCGAGGGTCTGAGGCGAAAACCCGTTGCTCTCCACCATGAGACTGTCAGGCAGTCCTTGATGGTGCATCCGGGGGACCATCACCGCGTTGGCCAGCGACATCCGGTGGTCGATCACGTTGGAGATCACGTGATACACCATGGTGATGATTCGCGGTCCACCGGGCGTCCCCACCACCAGGTACAGTTGTTTCTCGGGATTCAGCACGATGCTCGGCGTCATAGCTGAGAGCATTCGCTTTCCCGGCGCAATGGCGTTGGCCTCACCCTGAACCAGCCCGTACATGTTCGGCTCTCCCGGGGAAGTGGCGAAGTCGTCCATCTCGTCATTCAGCAGGAAGCCCGCGCCGGTCACCGTCACCGCGCTGCCATAGCTGTTGTTCAGGGTAGTGGTGCAGCTGACGGCGTTTCCTTCGGCATCCACTGCCGAGTAATGGGTGGTCGACGATCCTGCGGCCGGCCCAGGCTCGAATACCGGGGTGGGAGAGGCGCGCTCTCCGATCTGGCGGCGGAGGGCGGCCGCATATTGCTTCGACAGCAGCCGGTCTATCGGGTTACGTACGAACGCTGGATCGCCCAGGTAGGTGTTCCGGTCGGTGAAGGCGCGCCGCATTGCCTCGGCCTCGCGATGTATCAGAGCGGCGGAGCCGAATGGAGGCAGCGGGTTGAAGCCCTCCATGATGTTCAGGATCTCTCCCATTGTCACCCCGCCCGATGAAGCGGGTGGCATGGAATAGATGGTGTAGCCACGGTACGTGATTTCGATGGGCTCGCGCCAGATGGCCCGGTACTCGGCCAGGTCCCTGGGGCTGATGATTCCGCCTCCCCGCCTCATCTCTGCCACCAGCAGCTCGGCCACGCGGCCGCGATAAAAGCCGGCGGCCCCGCTGTCCCGAATGGCTTCCAGCGTTGCCCCGAGCTCCGGCTGGCGAAAGGTCGAGCCCGGCTGAGGAGGGCGGTCGGCCGGCAGGAAGGTGGTGCGTGAGGCAGGGAAGAGCACCAGCCGGGCACTGTCCTCGCCGATCGAGCGACTCCGGTACTCATCCACCGTAAATCCTTCGAGCGCCAGGCGGATGGACGGCTGGATCACCGCTGCCAATGGAAGCCGCCCGTATCGGCGATGTGCTTCGGTCAAACCGGCAACAGCCCCGGGCACGCCGGCCGAGAGATGCCCCGTCACGCTGCCGTCCTCGCCCGCCGAGCGATACATGTCGCGGGTAGCCAGGGCCGGGGCGGTCTCACGATAGTCGAGCGCCTGCACCTTGCCATTGCGCGGACGAATGATCATGAAGCCACCACCGCCGATATTGCCGGCCTCGGGATGCACCACCGCGAGGGCAAAGCCTACAGCCACCGCCGCGTCCACCGCATTCCCGCCCTGCTGGAGTATGTCCCGGCCGACCTGGCTTGCGATCGCACTTCCGGATACGACCATCGCCTGTCTCGCGGCAGTCACCCGCGACTTCCCCAGGTATGGCCAGCTCTGGGCGACACCAGCAACCGGCGATGTCTCCGGGGCAGCGGAAGGATGACCACAGGCCAGGGTGAGTGACACCACCAGCAGGGCAGCAGGAACTCGCACGACGGCTCCGGAGTAAGTGACCTGAAATGAGAGTTGCCCCGAACATCAGAGTGGTCCTAATTTAGCCCGACGCTGACGGCTGGATACTCCCATCCTTAGCTCGCGTGGCTGACGACTATCTCGACACACGCCTGACCGAACGGCGTAATCCTCGCAGCACTGCCATCGATACCGCCGACGCGCTCGAGATCGTTGATCTCATCGGCGCCGAAGACGCCACCGTTCCCGGCGCTGTTGCCCGGGCCCGCATCCACATTGCCAAGGCTATCGATCTCATCGAAGCAGCATTTCGCGTCGGCGGCAGGCTCGTGTACGTCGGTGCCGGAACCAGTGGCCGTCTGGGGGTGCTTGACGCGGCGGAATGTCCGCCCACCTTCGGAACGCCACCTGACATGGTTGTGGGACTGATCGCGGGTGGGTCCCCCGCGCTGGTGCGCTCCGTCGAGGGGGCGGAAGATGACACCGGTGCGGCCGAGGCGGCCATCGATGCACTGCGAATCGGCTCCAACGACGTGGTCATCGGTATCGCCGCGAGCGGCACCACTCCCTACGTCCGGGCCGGCCTGATTCGAGCCCACGCTCTCGGCGCCCGCACCGTTCTCGTCTCCTGCTCCGAACCGCCATCGCAGCTGGCCAGAGTTTGCGAGGTGTTCATTACCGTGCTGGTCGGGCCCGAGATCGTCACCGGGTCCACCCGAATGAAGGCGGGCACCGCCACCAAGCTGGTGCTCAATACTCTGACTACCGGAGCGATGATCCGCTTGGGAAAAATTTACGGCAATCTGATGGTCGATCTCCGCGCCTGGAACGACAAGCTCATCGATCGGAGCCAACGCATTGTCATGGAGACCACCGGACTGGATCGGGGTGCCGCCCGCGCAGTCATCGACGCGGCCGAGGGTAGCGTCAAGACGGCCATCGTGATGGCTCGACGCGGCGTGAGTAAGGGAGAAGCCGAACTGCTGCTGGCCCAGCACGAGGGCCGTCTGCGTACTGTGGTGGGGGATCCACCGCCGGTGCGTTCCCGATGACCGAGCGACCTACGCTCGCGGTTGGCCTGATGTCGGGGACCTCCCTGGATGGCATGGATGCAGCGCTGGTCCGCTTTCAGGGTCCGACTCATGCGACGCTGTTGGAGTTCGTCACCCGGCCCTACACCGACGCTGAACGAGGTCAGCTCCGGCAAGCGCTGAATGGGGCGACAGCGGCCACGCTAGCCCGCCTGCACGTGCAGCTGGCTGAGTGGGCATCGGATGCCGTTCAGACCTTGCTCGAGCGCAGCAACGTACCGGCCTCGGAGCTGTCCCTGATTGCATTCCCGGGACAGACCATATGGCACGAGCCACCGATGGTGTCCTGGCAGCTGGGTGAGCCAGCCATCCTCGCCGAGCGGTTTGGGGTTCGCGTCGTCAGCGGCTTTCGCGCCCGCGATGTCGCCGCGGGAGGGCAGGGTGCCCCGCTGGTGCCGATGGCGGACATGCTGCTCTTTGCCGCGGCTGACGCGCCCCGGATTCTCCTCAATCTCGGCGGGATGGCCAACCTTACCTATGTCGAGCAGCGCGCGCTGGATCAGGGCGTGCTCGCCTTTGACACCGGTCCCGGTATGGCGCTGATCGATGCGACGGCGCGCCTGGTGGACCGGAGCTGCAGCTACGATCGGGATGGTAGGATTGCCGCGCAGGGACAAATCGATGAGCGTGTCTTGGGCGAGCTGCTCAAGGACAATTTCTTTGCCGCGCCTCCACCCAAGAGCACCGGACGGGAACGGTTCGGAGACGCGTACGCCGAGGCGCTGTACCGGCGGCTGCCCGGCCCGGACGCGGTTGCCACGGCGGTGGAGTTGACCGCTCGCACCGTCTCCGACGCGATCGGCCGGTGGACTCCGCCCCGCGTCGAGGTCGTGGCGTCCGGCGGGGGCTGCCATCATCCTGGCCTCATGACCTCACTCTCTCGCTGCCTGACCAGCCAGGGCGAGCATCAGCTCCGACGATTCGACGATCTGTTCTTCCCTGGCGATGCCAAGGAAGCGGTCGCGTTTGCCCTGCTCGGGTACCTGACACTGCACGGACAGCCGGGAAATCTTCCCGCGGCTACCGGGGCGGGTGGCCCCCGCGTGCTCGGCGCGGTGACACCGGCATGAGCCCCAACGCAACCAGTCGAATATCGGCCCGGCTGATTCTTCCGGCTCTGCGCTCGGAAGCGCTCAGTGGCTTTGCCCACGAGGCCGGCCGAATCGCCGACGCGCTCGAGATCGGCGTGGGCGGCTTCATCATCTTCGGAGGGACAGCGGAAAGCGTACGCCGTCTCACCGCCGACCTGATGCGCCGGGCTGGTCGATCACTGCTCCTGGCCGCGGATCTGGAGCGGGGAGCAGGACAGCAGATTGCCGGACTCACCGAGTTCCCTCCACCCATGGCACTGGCGTCGCTGGGAAATCCGGCCGTGGTCCGCTGGGCCGCCTCGGTGACGGCCCAGGAGGCTCGGGCCGTGGGGATCAATTGGATCTTTGCTCCCGTAGCGGACCTCGACGTCCTGCCGGAGAACCCCATCGTGCAGACCCGGGCGTTCGGTGCCGATCCCAATGATGTAGCCACCTGCGTGCGGCAGTGGATCGAGGGGTGCCAATCCGCGGGAGCCTTGGCCTGTGCCAAACACTATCCCGGGCACGGCCGAACCACGGTGGACTCGCACATCACCTTGCCGGTGGTGGAGGCGCCGGCCGCCGCTCTGCGCAGTGCCGACCTGCTGCCGTTTACCGTCGCCATCGAAAGCGGCGTCGCCTCCATCATGACTGCCCACGTGGCCTATCCGTCGCTGGACGATTCCCATCTCCCAGCCACGCTGTCCCGCACTCTGCTGGGGGAGCTCCGTGGCAAGTCCAGGTTCGATGGGCTCGTGGTCACTGATGCCCTGATTATGGACGGGGCGCTGTCGGGCCGGCGCGAGTCCGACGCCGCCGTGCAGGCGGTACAGGCCGGGGCCGATCTGCTCCTCTATCCCAACGATCCCCGTCGAGTGCGGGACGCCCTGGAAGCAGCGCTGGCCAGCGGTAATCTGAGCCGGGAACGGCTGGAGGAGTCGCTCGTCCGCTACGATCGCGCGCTTTCCGCTGCGACTGCTCCGACCCCGCCGGTCACCCGAGGGCCATTTGAATCGGCCGAAGCCCTGGCGGACACGCTGCTGAAAACGGGGATGGTGCGGGGTGCCCCTCCGACACTGGTAGGACCTCTGGATCTAGTGGTGGTCGATGACGACGTGGGAGGCCCGTACCCGCCGAGCTCCACCGACTACGTGCAACGCGCGCTTGGTCCCGAGTTGATCGGGCGCTACTCCGGCGGATCGCGGGTGGTCATGGTCTTTGCCGAGCCGCGCGCCTGGAAGGGTCGGTCCGGCCTGGGGTCCGCCTCCCGTGAGGCGCTCGCTCATCATGCCGCCGGGGCCGATCTCCTGATCCTCTTTGGCCACCCCCGCATAGTGAGTGAGCTACCCAATCGCGCTCCGGTGTTGCTGGCGTGGCACCGGCAGCGCCTCATGCAGGAGGCGGTGGCACGCTGGCTGGGGCAACGGTTCACTAAACCACGGTGACCCGACCTCAAGCTCGACTCGCGTGCCGCAGGCGGGGAATCAGGGCGAAGGCCGGTAGCCCCAGGAGGAAAGTGACCAGGAAGTAGTTGGCGTACCCCAGCCGCTCGGCCAGTTCACCGGAGACGTCGCCGG
>DATFQK010000212.1:0-9451 GCA_035264345.1 Gemmatimonadales bacterium
GCAGGTCGCCCATCTCGGTCGCCAGCGTCGGCTGGTAGCCCACCGCGCTCGGCATCCGGCCCAGGAGCGCCGAAACCTCGGAGCCCGCCTGGGTGAAGCGGAAGATGTTGTCGATGAAGAGGAGCACGTCCTGCCCCTGCACATCGCGGAAGTATTCGGCCACGGTGAGGCCGGTCAGACCCACCCGGAGCCTGGCGCCGGGCGGCTCGTTCATCTGCCCGTAGATCAGGGCCACATTCTCGAGAATCTTGGCTTCCTTGAACTCGAGATAAAGGTCGTTGCCCTCACGGGTCCGCTCGCCCACGCCGCAGAACACCGAGCGCCCGCCGTGGCCCTTGGCCACGTTGTTGATCAGCTCCTGAATCACCACCGTCTTCCCCACGCCGGCTCCCCCGAACAGACCGATCTTGCCACCCTTCACGAACGGGGCGATCAGGTCGATGACTTTGATTCCAGTCTCGAAGATTTCGGTCTTGGGCTCGAGGTCGGTGAACTTCGGGGTCTCGCGGTGAATGGGCCAGCGCTCGGTGTCCTTGGGCAGCGCGGGCCCACCATCCACCGGCTCGCCCAGCACGTTGAGAATCCGGCCCAGCGCAGCCTCGCCCACCGGCGCAGTAATCGGGCTATTGGTGTCCGTCACCTGCATCCCACGGGTCACCCCGTCGGTGCTGCTCATGGCCACCGCGCGCACCTGATTCTGCCCGATATGCTGCTGCACCTCGGCGGTCAGCCGGACGGGCACCGCGCCGCTGCTGTCTTCGATGACCAGCGCGTTGTAGATCTCGGGCAGGTGCTCCGGCTCGAACTCCACGTCGAGCACCGGGCCAATGACCTGCACCACCCGACCGATGTTCTTCTCGGTCGATTTCCCCGTTCCGACTTTCTCAGTTGCTATTGCAGTGGCCATCTCAGTCTCTCGATATCAGTGTGATTGTCGTCCTGAGCCCTTCGCTTCGCTAGGCTAAGCTCCGCGAAGGGACTTCCTTCACGAGCCTGTCCTGAGCAGAGCGAAGGACTCAGGGTGACACCTTTGCTTTTCTGCCCCGCTGCCCCCGCTGCCCCGCTTACCGCCCTTGCAGTGCCGCCGCGCCGCCAACGATCTCGGAGATTTCCTGGGTGATCTGCGCCTGCCGCTGGCGATTGTAGGTGCGCTTCAGAAGCTCGAGGATCTCGCCCGCATTGTCGGTTGCGTTCTTCATGGCGGTGCGGCGGGCGCCGTGCTCCGCCGCCGCCGTCTCGACCAGCCCACGATACACCATGTTCCTCACATACTGCGGAAGCAGCTCCTGGAGAATCGCCTCGGCGCTCGGCGCCAGGATGTAATTCGCCACCATTCTGGGCTCTTCCTTCCCCGCTTCCCCACTTCCCCGCTTCCCCGCTGTCGTCCCCACCACCTGTTCCACCGGTAGTATCCGAATCGTGGTCGGCGGCGTCTGCAGCGCGCTGATGAACCGGGCCTGAACCAGCTCGACACTCCCCAGCTCCCCCGCGGCGTATGCCTCGATGAGCGGGGCCACGATCTCCGCCGCATGTTCTGCGGTGGGCCGGTCGCCGATATCCATCCGGGCCAATGAGAGCTTCCGCCCGAGATACTTGAAGAAGCCGATGCCCTTCTTGCCGATCCCGTAGAGGTCGACCGTGTACCCCTGCTGTTCCAGCGACTCGATCCGGCGGCGCGCTTCCTTGATGAGATTGGAGTTGAAGCCGCCGGCCAGCCCCCGATTCGAGGTGAGCAGAATGAGGGCGGCCCGCTGCGGACCTCCCTTTGACGGAGGGGCGGGCTGCCGGAGCAAGGGAAACCGGTCGGCCAGATCAGGAGTGAAGAGATCGGCGATGACCTCGCGCAGAGCCTCGGCGTAGGGACGCGCACCCACCACCCGGTCCTGAGCTCGCTTCAACCTCGACGTGGCGACCAGCTCCATCGTCCTAGTGATCTTGCGGGTGTTCTGGACGGAGCGAATTCGCCCCTTGAGCTGCCGGCTCTTAGCCATGCTCGGGCGCGAACATCGGCTTGAACGCGGTTATCGCCGCCTTGAGCCGGTTGGTCAAGTCGTCATCCAGTGCCTTCTTGGTACGGATGTCGTTCAAAACCGCACCGTGGTTGGCCTCTAGGTAATCCAGGAAGTCCTCTTCCCACTGCCGGATGTGCGCCACGTCCACGTCGTCCAGGTAGCCGTTGGTGACAGCGAAGATGATCACGACCTGCTTCTCGACCGGGACCGGACGATACTGAGGCTGCTTCAGCACCTCGACCAGACGGGCTCCGCGCTGGAGCTGACGCTGGGTTGCGGCGTCGAGATCCGATCCGAACTGCGCAAACGCCTCCAGCTCGCGATACTGGGCCAGGCTGAGCCGAAGCGGTCCGGCCACCTGCTTCATCGCCTTGATCTGCGCGTTTCCACCGACCCGGCTCACGCTGATGCCGGCATCCACCGCCGGCCGCACGTTGGAGTAGAACAGATCGGTGGTCAGGAAGATCTGACCATCGGTGATCGAGATGACGTTCGTGGGGATGTAGGCCGAGACGTCGCCCGCCTGAGTCTCGATGATGGGAAGCGCGGTAAGGGACCCGCCCGGCTTCTTGATTCGGGGGTCGAACCGGATCGTCTCCGCGTTCTCGTTGATCTTGGCGGCCCGCTCCAGCAGCCGGCTATGGAGGTAGAACACGTCGCCGGGATAAGCTTCGCGGCCCGGGGGGCGGCGGAGAATCAGAGAGAGCTGCCGGTACGCCGCTGCCTGCTTGGACAGGTCGTCGTACACACAGAGGGTCGCTTTCCCCTCCTCATACATGAAATACTCGGCGATGGCGCAGCCCGCGTATGGCGCGATGTATTGCAGCGGGGCGGGGTCGGACGCGGAGGCAACCACCACAATGCTGTAGTCCATGGCGCCGGCGTTCCGGAGCTTTTCCACTACGTTGGCCACGGTCGAACGCTTCTGCCCGATGGCGACGTACACGCACACCACGCCGGTGCCCTTCTGGTTGATGATCGTGTCCACCGCGATGGCTGTCTTTCCGGTGCCCCGATCGCCGATGATCAGCTCGCGCTGGCCTCGGCCGATCGGAATCATGGCATCAATCGCCTTGATTCCGGTCTGCAGCGGTTCCTTCACCGGCTGCCGTACGATGATGCCCGGCGCCACCATCTCGACCTGACGGCGTCCGGTGGTCTGGATCGCTCCCCGGCCGTCAACCGGCTCACCGAGAGCGTTCACCACGCGGCCCAGCATGGCGGGACCCACCGGCACATCCAGGAGGCGTCCGGTCCGGCGCACCTCATCGCCTTCTTTCAGCTTGAGGTAGTCGCCCATGATGGCTGCGCCGACGTTGTCCTCTTCGAGGTTCAGCACCAGACCGGCCACCGTCTCCCCCGTCGCTTGGGCGGTGAACTCCAGCATTTCGCTGGCGATGGCGCTCTTGAGGCCATAAATGCGGGCTATGCCATCGCGAACTTCGAGCACGGTGCCGACTTCGCTGACATCTTCGGTGGTGAGGTCCGCAGAGGCTATCTCCCGGAGGAGGATCTCCTTGAGCTCGCCGGGACGCAGAATCGATTCAGTGGCCATGGGTCTCGAACAGAGGCTAAAGTAGGCTTCAAAGATAGCTTGTGAAAATAGTCACAATGATCATTAGGCGGTAGACGGGTGGAACGAGGGAACGTGGGGAACGACGGAAGGATGGAACGTGAGGAACGTGGGAACGTGGGAACGACGGAACGTGGGAACGACGGAATGACGCGCCAGGAGGGTCGCGGCGGCGGGCGCCGGAGCCCTGGAGGCCGCGTTAGGGCGCGGTCGCCTCTGTGCTGGATCCAGTTGTGACGCAGCGCCCGCCTGCGGCCCGGAAGGGCTCGGCGACCGCCGCTATCATCCAGACCTGTTCGCCTGACAATGGAGTTCCAATCCCCCTAAGAGCTCCGCTCATGCGCGGCTCCTCGTGTTCCCTCGAGCAAACGCCGACAGGACACCTCGCGGTCCCAATTTGCCAAGCTCCGAAATTGATGCGTTCGCTATCCGGCGCGCGGTGCTGGCGAGGTGCCCGGCGGAGGCGAAGTTCAGCACCCGCACCACGGTGGTGACCGTGTAGCCGGGGTTGCCGAGCAGCTGGGCCACGCAGGCAATCCGGTTCAGGTCGATCACCCGCTTGAGATTCGGCGCGCCCCCTGCCCCAAACTGGCGCGACAGGTGCTCGCGGCTGACCTGCAGCCGGCTGGCGAGCGCGCTGGTGCGAATAGGACGCTCCACCTCTCCCAGCAGGAGTTCCCAGGCCGCGCGCTGAATCTTCTCGGTCAGCCGGAGCACTCGGGGACCATCGGCCAGCGCGCGTCGGCGCTCGGCGGTCATGGAGGCGCGCAGCACCAGCTCGCCGACAATGGAATCGTCCACCCCTTCCACTGCGACGGCGGCCACTGCATTGCGGCAGGCTAGAAGCAACTCACCGTCATCGGGGCGAAAGGGGGCGTAAGCCACCAGGGGGACCAGGGGAAGTCGAGCCCTCCACTGAGAGAGCTCGGGCAGGAGAACGGGTTGGGGCGCCAGGACCACGGCGTCGATCAACCGCTTTTCCATCAGTCGCTGGAGGGCACTCGTGCTCCGGCAGGTCACCACTCGGGGCCCGCCCTTGGGCAGACCTCTTCGCAGCGAAGCCAGCGCGGCTCGGCTTTCCAGCAGTACGGCAATCGCGGGCATGTTAGACGGGCGGTCGGGCGGTTGGACGGTCGGGTGGGAGATCAGTCAGGTGAGATTCAGCACCAATGACGTCCGAATCTGCCACAGCGGCTCCTTGCTTCGGCAGCTCCTCCTCCGGACCCACTGACCGACCGACCGCCGGACCGGACCTTCCCGCCCCCACCGCTACCAGAGTCCGCACCATCTCTCCGGCCCGCTTGAGCACGCCCCGCGCGTTATCGTAGCTCAGGGTCTCCAGCGCCTCAGGCAGCGGTCTCCATTGGCAGGCGGTGATCCCCTCATCGACCTGGGGACAGACCTCGCCCTCTGGACTCTCGAACAGAAAAAAGTGGCAGTATTTGTGGATGTGGCGGCCGCGGAAGCGGAAGTGCCAGTCGATCACCCTGATGGGCCCCTGCAGCACGAGTTGCTGGAGCCCGGTTTCCTCCGCGGTTTCCCGCAGAGCAGCCTCCGCCGGCGACTCGTCACCCTCGAGGTGTCCCTTGGGGAAACCCCAGTTGTTGTAGGAATCCCGAATCAGCAGGTATCGTGGTCCCTCCCCCGGAACCCGGCGGAACACGATGCCTCCGGCGCTCACCTCCAGCTCGGCGCGACGTTTACTCATCAGAAGACGGAGATCTTGAGATATTTCTTGGGGTCAGCCTCGATGGCCTTGATCAGCTCCCGGAATTGCACCACGGTCTTCGTGGTCTCCAGATACAAGGAAGAATCGCTGGTCAGCAGCCCGATCGTCCCGCTGCCGGTCTGCAAGCGGCTCATCAGCGAGTCCGCGCCCTGTAGCACCCGGACCAGGCTGGCTTCGTTCGAGCGGGCGGCAGCCATGACTGAACGCAGATCGGCAGCCGCGGCGCGAATGTCCGCGCTGGAGTTCCGGGAGTTTTCCAGGATATCGCGCAGCTGGTTGTCGTTGGTTGCGCTGTCCAGCCGGCCCACTGCGCCCTCAAAAGTCCGGGCCACGCCGGAGAACGCATCCGAGGTGTTCGCGACGTTCTGCCCCACCCGCTCCATCCGGTCGGTTTGAGCGTGGGCAAATTTCACCAGACGGGCCGAGATGGTCGCCAGGTCCTTCACGCTCTGCTGCAGGTTCTTGAGCGCGGTACTGTCGAAAGCCTGACCGATCCTTTGCGTCACGTCGGCCACGTCGCCGGCGATCCGGCTGGCCTGCGCGGTGAGCTGCCCGATGTCCGGCAGGGTGGCCCCGGGCCAGGCCTCCCCGCCGGCCTGATCCGATTCAATCAGCGCATTCCGCAGGTTGGGGTCAACCGGCAACGGCTCGAAGGGAACGATATTCGCGGTCCATTCGCCGAAGAGGCTGGCTGAAGCGGAGATCACCGCAGGGTTACGGGGGAGCTCCACGCTCCGGTCGATGCTGAACTCGGTCTCGACCCACTCATTCTCTACCAGGCGAATGGCCTCCACCCGTCCGACCTTGACACCCCGGAGAGTCACCGGTCCGCCCACCCCGAGTCCGCCAACGGTCCTGAAGCGGGCGGCATAGGTGGTCTTCTTCTGGTTGACGTCGGTCTCGCTCAGCCACAGCGCTCCGCCGATCACCAGCGCCAGCGCGGCGAGGACGGCGAGCCCGACGGCGAATTCGTTGCTGCGCTTCACCCGACGGACCTCCGCAACGTAGGCTGGACCAGGGCGGGCCCGGGCCGCCCCTCGATGAACTGGCGCACCACCGGATCCTCCGAGGCTCGCACTTCGTCGACGGAACCGGTGTGACGGATGCTGCCCTGATGCAGCAGGGCAATGCGGTCGCCCACGGTGAAGGCGCTCCGCATGTCGTGAGTGACCACGAGCCCGGTGACGCCGAGATCGCGCGTCCGCATAATGAGTTGATCCATCACCGCGGCGGTGATGGGGTCGAGACCGGTAGTGGGTTCGTCATATAGAATGTAGCGCGGCTTGAGGGCGATCGCCCGCGCGATCCCCACCCGCTTTCGCATGCCGCCGGAGAGCTCGCTGGGCAGCTTGTCCTCGGTCCCGCTGAGCTCCACCACCCCGAGGCTCTCCTCCACCCGGGCCCGAATATCGCCCGGAGCATAGCCCCGGCGGACCAGTCCCAAACCGATGTTCTCGGCCACGGTCATGGAGTCCAGCAGCGCCGCGAACTGAAAGACGTACCCGATCCGACCTCTGAGCGCCGCTAGCTGCTCCCGGTCGAGCTCCTGCACGTCCGCACCGTCGACCAGAACCCGGCCGGCATCGGGCTCGATCAACCCCACAATCAGCTTGAGGGTGACACTCTTCCCCGCTCCGGATGCCCCGATGATCACGGTGTTCTGGCCGTCGGGCACCTCCAGCGAGACACCGTTCAGCACGGTGCGGGAGCCGAAGGATTTCGTGAGGTTCTCGAGAGTGATCATTTACTGGACCTCATAGCAGCACCAGCGCCCAGAATGCGTCCAGCACCAGAATCGCCTCGCAGCCCAGCACCACCGCCCGGGTGGTCGACTGCCCGACTCCCTCGGCTCCGCCTTCGGCGGCCAGGCCGCGCAGGCATCCCATCAGGGCCACGGCGCCGCCGAAGCTGGCACTTTTGACCAGACCAAACCAGATGTCCTTGAAGCGGTAGAACAGTTTCAATCCTTTGAAGAAATCGGGACTGGAGAGATCGAGCAGGTTGATGGAGGTGATCCAGCCCGAGGCCACGCCCACGCCCATGGCAAAGGCGGTGACCACCGGAAACATCAGGATGGCGGCCAGCACCCGGGGTACGACAAGGTAGGCATAGCGGTCGTAGGCCAGGGTCTCCAAAGCATCCACCTGCTCGGTCACCTTCATGGTCCCCAGCTCGGCGGCAATGCTCGCCCCGACCCGTCCGGCCAATGCCATTCCGGTCAGCACCGGGCCCAGCTCCATCATGATGGTTTTCCCCACCAGCGCGCCTACGAAGTAGAGCGGAACCGTGCCGGTGAAGATGTAGGAAGAGAGCAGCGAAAGGACGATGCCGGTGAAGACCGCAATGAAGAGGGCGATGGGAACGGAATCCACTCCCAGAACCCGCATCTGGTGGGCCAGCAGCGGGAACCAGGTTCGCACGTCCGCCAGCGCGCGACCCGCCTCGATGCTGCGGCGGCCGAGATGCGCAATGAAGCCCTGGGAGGCGGCAGAGAGGCCTGAGGTTGTAGGGGGAGACACGGGTGCAATTAAGCGGGGAAGCGGGGACGCGGGGAAGGTATCGGCGAGGCAGCGGGGCAGCGGGGCGGCGGGGCAGTGAGTCCGAGAAGCCCGAGGGTTCGACCTCGGGTCAGAAGTTTCTGTCCCGCTGAGCGACTGCCCGACTGCCGCGCTGCCTCGCTGCCCCGCTGCCCTGCCTTCATCACGCTGCAAAGCTCGCCAACGCGCGTCCGACTTCGCCCTCGCGCAATCGCTTCAGGGCCCGATCGCGGAGCTGGCGCACCCGTTCACGAGTGACGCCCAGCATTCCTCCGATCTCCTCCAGGGTATGCTCCCGGCCCCCGTCCAGGCCGAAGTAGAGCCGGAGCACCTTGGCGTCGCGCGGGGCCAGGGACCGCAGGGCGTGGTCCACCTGTTCGGTCAGGAAGTGCTCCATCGCCTTCTCTTCAGGGTCGCCCTGCTCGTCGGAGATGAAGCGATCAATCATCGAACGTTCGGTCTCATGCTCGACCGGAGCGTCCAGCCGGATGTCGCTCGTGTTCAGTGCCGCAAGGGAACGCACTACATCGACAGCGAGCCCGGTGCTCTTGGCGATCTCCTCGTAGGTGGGCTCCCGGCGGAGGTCCTGCCGGAGGGTTTCCGAGGTGCGGGTGATCCTCGACAGGTCGGCGGTGCGGTTGAGCGGCACCCGCACGGTGCGGCCCTGGCGGGCCAGCGCCGCGAGAATCGACTGGCGAATCCACCACACCGCGTAGGAGATGAACTTCACCCCCTGGTCGGGATCGAACTTCCGGGCGGCGGTGAGCAGGCCGAGGTTGCCCTCGCCGATCAGGTCACTGAGACCCATGCCCCGATTCTGATATTTCTTGGCCACCGAGATAACGAACCGCAGGTTGCGTTTGATCAGCTCCTGCATGGCGTCGGCGTCCCCAGCCTGGACCAGGCGGGCGATCGCGGTCTCCTGCTGGGGTGTCAGCAGGGGAGTCTTGCTCACCTCGAAGAGATATTGATCGAGAATGTCCCGATCCGCATCGTAGACGCCGAGGTTCTTCGAGGGCCGTCTCCGGGTCCGCCGTGGCTTGGCGGACTCGGATTGGGCGAGAATATCGGCGGTCGTAAGATCAGGAACCGGGTCGGGGAGCGACTCGTTATTCATCGCGACAAGATCACCCTTCATCAGCACGGTTGGCCTTGGGCGCAGGCCATGGTGCCTCGTTGACACACTTTGGGGCACGGGATACGTTTCCCTGCTTGCCGCGGTGCCGTTCGAGGGCGGGACAATAAGTACCGGGGGCGTAGCTCAGATGGGAGAGCGCGTGAATGGCATTCACGAGGTCAGGGGTTCGATCCCCCTCGCCTCCACTCCCCCTTCGGCCGAGCCAGACCCAGCACTACCGGGTCGTTGCGCCGCGGCGGGTCGGGCGCTAGAATCCTGACCGTTTCGCGGGAATAGCTCAGTTGGTAGAGCACAACCTTGCCAAGGTTGGGGTCGCGGGTTCGAGTCCCGTTTCCCGCTCGTTTTAGGGGCCGACACACGCCCCCGGTTTGGTCGAGTATCGGCCCGAACGATTTATAGCTGAAGCATACGGCGCGGGGTGGAGCAGTCTGGTAGCTCGCCGGGCTCATAACCCGGAGGTAG
>DATFQK010000213.1:0-4879 GCA_035264345.1 Gemmatimonadales bacterium
CGATCGTCGGCAATGTCCGCACCGAGAGCGTTTCCGGAAGACTGGACAAGGCAAAGCGTTCTTCCTGGCTGAAGAACTGAAGAGCGAGCGGGGTGCTGTACTTGAGGACGGCAGGTGGGACCACGATGGTTCCCGCGACCAGGGGGAACACCACCTGGTGAGCCACGAACAGATCATAGGCGCTGCCGCCAATACTCCGCGTGGCGGCAATGCCTGCCGGCGCGGACTGGGGGTAGCTCCAGACCCCGTCGATCACTGGTGGCTGCAGCGTTGGAGGCCGCCGCAGCTGCAATCGGAGGTCGCGAGGAAACCAGGCTGCCGTCACCACATCGACCTGCTCACCCACGCTCACGCTCTCGGCGGAAACCACCAGCGCGACCGCCGCCTTGCCTCGCGGTGGTGGCGGGGCTCTTTCCAGGAGCGTCCTGAGCCGCGGGTTCAAGGCGGGAGCAGCCGCCACGGGATTGGGCTGCACATCCACCACAATGGCGGCGGCCTCCGTGATCGTACGACCCTGGGCTGCCCGAGCCGGGCCGATCTGCCAGCGTCCGGGTCTGACCGCGCGCAGGCGCATCTCCAGAACGGTGGTCCTGGTCGGCCCGGACGAGAAGGAAACTTCGGTGCGTTCGCTGCGGGAGATAATCTCGAAGCCGTTCAAGGGAGCAACCGTCAGATCCATCGGCTCCGAGGAATGACTCACTGCCTGAACGGTGTAGAGAATCTCCTCACCGACGGCGACGTGGTCCTCGTCGACCGACACGTGGAGCTCGGGCGCTCCCTGGAGCAGCGCGAGGATCAGCAGCGACGTCACCAGTCCTTCACTCCGGCGGCCGAGGCACCATGCATCCGGCGCTGCTGCTCCTCCCGGGTCTCCCGCTCGCGTCGCTCCATCGAGCTGAGAATCTGCTCGGCCTGACTCTGGCTCAGACCGCTGCTGGGTTGTTCAGCAGCGGCCGGTGGCGGCGTCTGCGGTTGACCTCCGCTGGAGGGCGGCTTCCCTCCCCCGCCACCGCCACCACTGTTGTTGGGCGGCGGAGGCGGCTTACGGCGCTGTGCCAGCTCCAGATTCCATTTTGCGCGAGCCGATGACGGCTGCAGCCGCAATGCCTCGCGCAGCCGATCCGCCGCCTGGCCCAGCAGCTCGTCACTCTTTGTCGTATCGGCTCTGGACGCGAGCAGGTTCACGAGACCGAGATTGTAGAGGGCGCGATAGCGAAGGTCGGGATCCAGCGACTTGGCGGCCTGCTCCAGTGCACCGCGAGCGACATCGTATCGGCCGGCCTCCAGGGCCGCGGTTCCCGCGTTGTAGAAGGCGGTGTCCCGAGCCGTGCCGCCGCCCGCCTCCTTGAGAAATTCCGTCGCCGCTCGGGCGGGATCTCCCGCCGCCATCGCGCGGGTTCCTGGATCCGGCCTCTGGGCCGAGGCGGAGCTCCAGATAAACAACCCCGCCAGGCCGATCAGTGCCGGCCCAGGGCGCACCAGGGTGTAGCCCAAGAGCAGGAGTGCGGCGCCCAGAGCCGGGACCCATCCTCGCGGTATCAGATCGGCCGTCCGGGTTTCGGCGGTGGGGCTCCGCTTCATCGAGGAGACCAGGTCGCGCACCGCGCCAGCCTGATCGGGCAGCTCGTTGGGGACCAGCGTCCCCTCCGAGGCATCCACGATCGCGCGCAAAAAGTCGTCCCGCCGCTCGGTGCGCACCACGTTCCCGTTCTCGTCTTGTTTGTACTCGAGCAGCGTCCCGGAGGAATCCCTGATCGGAATGCGGGTCGGCAGCGCTCGGCCTTCGGCCACCACGATCAGATGAATGCCGGCATCCTTCAGCGCTTCCGCTGCAGCTACGGCTTCCGGCAGCGTATCGTGAGCCTCGCCATCGGTAAACAGAACCAGAACCCGGTCGGCGGCGTCGGTGGCGGCACTGAGCAGGCCGGCTCCCTGCGCCAGCACTGAGCTCAGTGTCGTCCCTCCCTCGCTCGCCAGATCGGGATCCAGCGCGTCGAGGTACATCCGGACCGCACCACCATCGACGGTAAGCGGCGCCAGGATATAGCTTCGCCCGGCAAAGGCAATGAGCCCGAGCCGGTCGCCTTCCAGGTCCTGAATCAGGCGGCGGGCTTCGCGCCCGGCCCGCTGCAGCCGGCTGGGTGCCACATCCTCCGCCAGCATCGAACGGCTGATATCGATCGCGAACACCAGGCTCAGGGCGCGGGTCTCGGTTTTCACCTGGGTCCGTCCCGCCCGCGGACCGGCCAGACCTATTCCCGCCAGCAGCGCGCTGAGCCCGAGCACCAGCGAGGCCCAGCCGCCCCTGGTTCGGGCGAAGCGTCCCAGTGAGGACGACCATCGCCGCGCCAGCCGGATGCGCTGCCGCCGGGCGAGCCAGGCGCCCAAGCCCACGGCAAGACCCAGCAACGGGGCCAGGAAGAGCAGCAGCGGCGCGTCGAAGGTCATGGGACTCGCACCACCAGCGTCGAGCTGAGCAGTAGCTCCACCCCGAGCATGGCCAGCCCCAGCAGGATCAGCGGACGGGTGGTCTCGTCGTATCGAGTATACCGGGTGACCTGGATCGGGGTCTTCTCCAGCGCATCGATCTGCCGAAAAATCCGGCTCAGAGCCTCGCTGTCCTTGGCGCGGAAGTACCGGCCGCCGGTTTTCTGCGCGATCTCCTGGAGCAAAGGCTCGTCGATTCGGACCGGCAGCAGCTCGTAGCGAAAGCCACCCAGCCCGCGGCCGGTGGGGATCGGAGCCTCGCCGATGGTGCCCACACCGATGGTGTAGACCTTGATCCCGAACGCCGAGGCCGTTGCGGCGGCGGTTCGGGGATCGATCAGACCCTTGTTGTTCTCGCCGTCGGTGAGGAGCAGCACCACCTTCGATTTGTCCGGCGCCCGCCGCAAACGATTGACCGCAGTCGCGAGCCCGCTGCCGATGGCGGTGCCGTCCTCCAGCGAGCCGATCTTGAGATCCATCACCGCTTGCTCGATGACCGGATAGTCCAGCGTGACCGGGACCTGGGTCAGCGCTTCGCCGGCAAAAGCGACCAGCCCGATCCGGTCTGCGGCCCGACCGCGAATGAATCCGACCGCCTGCCGTTTGGCCACCTCGAGCCGGTTGGAAGGAGCGAAATCTTCCGCCAGCATGCTGCTGGAGATGTCGATCGCGATGACGATCGCGATGCCTTCCTGTTTGATCTCGACGGTGTCGCCGCCGATCCGCGGACCCGCGGCGGCCAGGCTGAGCGCCGCGAGCGAAACGGCGCGGAGAATCGGCGGGAGCCTGACCCACCAGCGACCACGGTTGGCTTGAGCCGGAAGCGTCACGTCGCTGTAGCGCGCCGCCGGTATTTCCCGTCGGCGTCGCAGCCACCACCAGAGCGGAAGCGCGAGAAGGAGGAGCAGCAGCCAGGGACGGGCGAGACTCACGCCGCCTCCCGCAAGAGGCGGTCTCGCATCTCGAGGGTCGAACGGGAGAGCTCCAGCGCTTCGGGTGAGCCGGCGTGCCCAAAGCGGGCATCGTCCAGAGCGCGAAGCAGGTCCCCCAACTCGTCCAGCGGCCAGTCGGGACGAGCGGCGGCGAGCTGGGCCAGGAGTCGCTCCGTGTCGAGCCCGGAATGAGCCGCGGCCACGCGCTGGGCCAGCGCGGTGCGGAGCCGAACGGCGGCCACGTTGGCCACTGCCCGGTATTCTCCGTCGTCGGCCCAGCGGTCCAGAGGCGGCTCGGGAAGTTCCTGCAGGGGGAGCGCGACGGGCAGCGGCTTCCCCCGCCGCCGCCACCAGAGGTGGACCGGCACCAGGACGACCAGAGCGAGCAGCCAGAGGATGATCAGCGGGACTGGGCTCGTGTCCCGGCGAGTCACCAAAGTCGCCCGCGGCTGCGGCGGAATCAGTGAGTCAGGAACCCCGCGAGGCAGCACGCTCCGGACGGCGATGCGAACGGTTTCTCCCGGAAGGGAGTCGACCTTTCCTCCCGGGCCCAGCAGCAGCGGACCGGGCAGCTCGATCTGCTGCGGTCCCGGCGTCCAGATCACGGCTGGATAGCTGATGCGTGCGGAGTCGCCCGTGATGACGACCCGGGGACGGCCGAGGACCTCCACCGGATCGGCCGGATCCCAGTCGGATGCGCGTACCACATAGCCCGATGGCACCGCAACCGCGCGGGTCAGCCAGATTGTGTCCCCTACGGTCGGCTGAGATCCTTGCAGCAGCAGTGTGGCAAGCACAGCGGAGAGGATCATGCGCGATGAATCCGGCGGGCTCGCTGGGCAAAGGCGCGCCGGAGCGGAAGGGCGTAGTCGCTGCCGGTTTCCAGGTGAACCCGGTCCGCCCCGGCGGCGGAGAGCGCGCGGGCTCGCTCCTCCCGCCTCCGCTCCGCCAGGTGAGCCACGCGGCGCCGGACATCACGGCTTCCGGTGTCGACCAGCACCCGGCGTCCCGACTCGGCGTCCATGATCTCGATCCAGCCGGATTCGGGCAGATCGTGCTCCCGCGGCTCATCCACGGTGATGGCCACCACCTCGTGTCGAGCTCCCAGGCGGCTCAGCGGCTTCTCCCAGCCCTCGGCAATGAAATCAGAGAGGACGACCACAATACTCCGGTGACGCAGCAGCCGGCTGGCGTAGGACAAGCTGCCACCCAGGTTGGTTCGCCGGCCCGCAGGCTGGAACGCGACCAGATCGCGAATCACCCGCAGCGCATGCCGCCGCCCCTTGCGGGGCGGGATCACCCGCTCGACCGCGTCGGAAAAGAGCAGCGCTCCCACCCGGTCGTTATGGTAGGCGGCGGCCAGCGCGAGCACCGCTCCGACTTCCACCGCCAGCCCTGCTTTGGTCTGCGGCTCACCGAATCGGGTAGAGCCCGACTGATCCACCACCAGCATCAGGGTG
>DATFQK010000214.1:0-11449 GCA_035264345.1 Gemmatimonadales bacterium
GACCATGACCGGAATCTCCCGCGTGGCCGGACGGGAACGGAGCTGCGCCAGGACGCCGTAGCCGTCCAGTCCCGGCAGATTGAGATCCAGAATGATCACATCCGGGGCAAAACGGTCGACTTCATCCAGCGCCTGAACGCCGTCCCTTGCCTCGGCTACGCGATAGCCTTCGCGCTGCAGCAGGTCCTTCATTACCCGTCGGAGCTGCTCCTCATCTTCCACCAGGAGCACACAGGCGCCCTGTCCCCGCCCGCCCGCCACGCTGCCATCAACATCGGCCGGCTCGTCGAGCAGCTCCATGTCCATGGAGAAGTCGGAGATGGGAGTCGCTGCCGCAGCGGAGGGTGGCGCCGAATTGGCTGTCGCCCCTCGGCCCGAGCGACCCCGAGGGCTTGCGGGAGGCGGCTCCGCCGCCTCCTCCTCGCGCGGGACATCGGTGACCCGCAGCAGCTCTTCCAGCGTGGATTCGCCGGCGAGCACATGGCGCAGGCCGCTGCCCCAGAGTGAGCGCATTCCGGCCTTGCGGGCCGCTTCGGCGATCTTTTCCGCGCTGGCGCCGTCGGCAATCCGGCGCTCCAGGTCGGGATTCATGGTCAGGACTTCCACGATGCTGAATCGGCCTCGGTAGCCGGTCATCGAGCAGTCACTGCAGCCGACCGCCTGATTGAGGGTGATTCCGGGAGGGACGAATCGCTGTAGCCGCTCGCTCACTGGCTCCGTCGCTTGCACCCGGCATTTCTTGCAGAGCCGGCGCATCAGCCGCTGGGCCACGACACCCCGCAGCGCCGGCGCGATCTTATACGACTCCATGCCCATGTCGACCAGACGGGTCACCGTGTTGGGTGCATCGTTGGTGTGCAGGGTGGAGAGCACCAGGTGGCCGGTGAGCGAAGCTTGCAGCGCAATCTGCGCGGTTTCCTTGTCTCGAATCTCACCTACCAGGACCACGTCCGGGTCCTGTCGCAGAATGGATCGGAGGGCAGCCGCGAAGGTAAGTCCGGCTTTTTCGTTCACCTGCACCTGGACGACGTTCTCGCCCAAGCGGTATTCCACCGGGTCTTCGACGGTCACGATGTTCACCCCGGTACCCTGAACTGCCCGCAGGGCGGAGTACAGTGTGGTGGTCTTGCCCGAGCCGGTTGGGCCGGTCACCAGGATGATGCCCTCTTTGTTCGACAAGAGCGCCCGGATCCCTTTCTCTTCATCCTCGCTCAGTCCCAACGAGTCCAGCGCCAGGGTGGTCGCTTTCTGATTCAGTACCCGGATGACCACCTTCTCGCCGTGGGAGGCGGGAAGGGTTGAGATCCGGAGATCGATCGCCTCGCCATTCACCGAGACCCGGGCTCTCCCATCCTGAGGCCGGAGCCGGTCGGCGATATCCAGCTTTGACATGATCTTGATGCGCGAGATCAGGGGGACGCCGGCGCTCCGAGGGATCTTCATCACCTGGCGCAGCACCCCATCGATACGATAGCGAACGACTACGCCACCCTCTACCGGCTCGATATGGATGTCGCTGGCCCGATTGGTCACGCCATCGGCAATCATGGTATCGACCAGCCGCAGAATCGGCCGCTGGCTGGCCTGTTCCTCGCTCGCGGCGTTCTCCTCGTCCTCCTTGATCTGCTCCACCTCGAAGTCGCCGGAGATGCCTTCGAGCAGCCGCGCCACGGCCGTCTCGGTTTCGCGATAGATCTCGTCCAGCTTCTCTTTGATCTGCGAAGGGGATCCCAGCAGCATGCGGACCTCTCGCCCGGTGGCGAAGGCCAGCATTTTTTCCGCGTCGATGTCGAATGGATTTGAGGTCGCTACTTCAAGGAAGGAGTCGGTCTGCCGCACGGGGACCACGTTGAATCGCCGGGCCAGCTGCTCCGGAACCGTGGTGGTAAGCTTGGGGTCGGCCTTGGAGAGCTCGGCCACCGGCAATCGAAAGCGGGCCGCGACAGCACCCAGGATCTGCTCGTCGGTGGCCAGCTTGCGGGCAACCAGAATGTCCCACAGCGGCGCATCGGGCCCCGGCTCCTGCCGCAAGGCCTTTACGGCCTCATCGGATAGGAGAGTCTCGATGGAGGGTACCAACCATTCATCGGTGAACTGCATGATTGCTCTACAGCGGCGGGTGGAAGGCAGCTCCTGGGGGAGGAGCCACGCCGCAAAATAAGGGCGCTATAGCAGGCCCCACCAGTCCCGGTTCACGTCAATGGTGACGCCCACCCGCCCGTCTCGCAGGCCGACCCCGGCCTCCAGCCGAATGATTCGCATGAGCCATTCGACCGCGATGCCGGCAACCGGGCGGATGCCGTCCGTGTCGGTCCAGGGCAGCGACTGGTAAGGCCGCCCCGCATACCCCGCCGCGACGAACGGCGCCACTACCATGCGCTGGCCAGTCGAGGCGTACGACCCAAGGGAAAGAGCCGGCACCGGAACTTCGAACCTCCACTCCACCCGGCCCAGGGCCATTTCCCGGCCGCCATAGGCCCGGAACGGTTCCCCCACTAGCGTGCCCCGGCCGCCGAGCACAAAGCTGCGGTGCGCGGGGAGTCCATTGCTTCCGGCCGCCAGATGCAGCTCTGATTGGAGCTCGCTGCTCCCGAACCGGGCGGTCCAAACCCCGCGCGCCACCCCCCGGACGTAATTATCCGGCCCCTCTCCCAGCTCCAGCGATACTCGGCCCTGGAGATCGCGACGGAGCGCGATCCCGCCACTGGCTTGCTCCAGCTCCAGGCGTACGATCCCATAATTTCCGCTACCCAAGGATGGGTTGGGACGGTAAACCCCGTTGGCAGGGGATGCCTGAACGGTCACCGACTGGCTCTCCTCGGCCCCGACACTGCCGCGAAGCGAAGTTCGTCCTCCCAGGCGGCGGGCCATGGTGAGATCGGCGGCTGTGAGCAGCACGTAGTCTCCATAGTCCTGGCCGGCTTCCTGAGAGGTGAATGAGTTCAGCAGCGGAGCAATCACCGGAAGGTCGCTGAAATCGCTGATCCGTCTCGAGCCAGACACCTCCAGCCGGGTGCCTCCCAGGTTCCAGCCTGCGGAGAGGGAGCCGAGCCACCGGTGATCGGACGTGCCATAGCCAACAGCAGGACGCAGTTGAACCCGTCCTCCATTCAGCCCGAAAGTCCCACCGATCCCCAGGGCGAGACCCTGGACCCGATTGACATGCGCGATATCACTCAGCGATCCGGTGGCAAGCCGCTGGGAGGGCAGTCCCGCCAGAGTCCGGGCGCCGGCAATGCGCTCCACCTCGGCTCGCAAGGACTCCATGTCCTGCCGGTTTACCGGCTGGGCGACACCGGCTATTGCCTGGTCCAGCGGCTCGGTCCAGAGAGAGTCACCCCCTGGGTGTACCAGGCCCCCGATAGCCGGCGCAGTAACCAGCTCGGCGGGCCAGGGCACATTCATGTCGTATCCGTCTATTTCCCAGCGACCCCGGATGATTCCGCGGGCCGGGAAATCCAGCCAGGTGGCCCGGCGGCGAATCTCCACCTCCTGGCGGTAGGGAAGCCAGAAGCGACCCTCATACAGCGCGTTCTCCAGCACTACGCTGATGTCTTCCAGCTGCCGGTCGAGATAGGAGGGCGGCGTAAAGCTGAAGCGAAACCGGACCAGCTCCGCCGTTGCGACATCGAGATACAGAGTGCCAACCACCAGCGGCCGGCTGAAAGAGCGGGGGCGTACCGCTATCTGATGGACGGTCACTTCGCCCTGGGCGGTGCGGATCGCGATGGAATCGGTCAGGGCAAAGTCATAGGCGCTCAGGCCGGCGGGGGAAACGGGATGGATGACGTCACGCACCTCATCCCCTTCCCCGATCCGGATCACGTTCCCGAAGTTGTTGGTGACGATGCCGAGATGGTCGCGATGATAGGCGATATCGGTCGGCAGAAACGCGCCGTCGCGCCAGCCGAGGATCACCTGCTTGCTGCGGTTGGGCGCCTGCCAATACACTTCCACCTCGAGCTGGTCGGCTTTGACCAGTCGTGGGGGCTGGGCCAGCCCTTCTCCAACCTGGGCCAGAAAGAACAGAAACCCGTGAGCCCGCGCCCGGTAGCTGGTGAGCGAGCTGTCGGCCTGCATCGCTACTCGGCGCTGGACCGCGCGGCGCACCAGGGCCAGCGTCTCGGGAGTGTTCCAGGATTGTGCCGGCAGCGGTGAGCGGTAGAAGATAAGAAGGAAAACGCCGAGCAGGACTCGAGCTCCCCAATGTGCTCTCACGCTCCGGGACATGGCCTTCTTACCTCTCAAATCCTGCCTCTCACGCTGTCAATGCGCGCAATATCCCGGGACCTGAGGGCCCCGGCAACCGGGCTGCTGGTGCTCGCCGCTGCTGCCTGCGGCAGCAAGAGGCCGGAGGCTGTTGCACCTCCTACGGAGCCTACGGCCGCCAGAGTCGTCCCGCTGAATCGCGCCATCCTGCTGGAGACCTCAGGGGCTCCACCGTCGGATACGTCGGTAAGCTTCCCGGCCGGTACCCCACGAACAATCGTGCTTCGGCACGGGCCTCCGGAAAACATCGTGTTCGCTCGGCTGTCGTTCACCGCCGGTGCATTTCCGGACAGTGGTCAGGAGGTCACCGTCGAGGTGAAGCCGCGGCCGGGGATCTACGGGGTGGACATTCTCATGAGCAAGCCTATTCGGGGCGGCGCCAGGCTTACCTTCGAGTACGCCCGATACTTCTCCGCGCCGGAGCGGGCCCGGCAAGTGTATCGCTCCGACGGAGCATTCGAGGGAGCGCTTGCCGTGGGACACGTCCTCTCCAGCGGCGATCAGATCGAGCTGCTGCCCACGGCTCGACTCGACCTGGATCACCTCACCGCGCCGATTGCTACCGCAGGGCGGTACCTGGTGGCTGCCCCCCAATGAGAACCAGCTACGAGGCGTTCGCTGAGCGAGCACGCCAGGGCGGGATGGTTCCCGTCACCCATGAAGTGCTGCTGGATGGCGACACTCCGGTTACCGCTTTCGCCAAGCTGCACCAAGGGCCGTACGGGTTTCTGCTCGAGTCCCTGGAGGGAGGCGAGCGCTGGGCCCGGTACACCTTTCTGGCCACCGATCCCCGGGAGGTGTTTCGCTATCAGGGCCGGGAGTGCTCCCGCTGGACTGCGAGCACCGGATGGAAGCTGCAGGATGCAGATGTGGCCCCACTGGAGCACCTGGGTCAGACCATGCGCCGGCATCCACCGGTGGAGGTACCTGGCTTGCCTCGGTTCACTGGCGGGGCGGTGGGATATATCGGGTACGACATCGTGCGGAGCATCGAGTCGCTGCCGGCGCCGCCGCCAGACGACCGCGGGCTGCCTGACGCCATTCTGATGGTGGTGGACACCCTGCTGGTGCTGGACAATCTGTTCAATCGCGCGACCGTAGTGGCGACGGTAGACGTTCCTGAGGTCGCCTCTCCAGCAGAGCTCCGGCGGCTCTACGCCGGAGCGATCTCCCGAATCGACTGCTGGCTGGATCGGCTCACGGCCACCGGCCCCAACCGGGTTCTCCCGCTCGAGACCCCGGCGCTGCCCGCCACGTCGGGGCCTTATCCCCAGCAGCAGTTTCAGAACGACGTCCGCCGGATCAAGGAATACATCGCCGCGGGCGATACGTTTCAGACGGTGTTATCCCGCCGGCTGGATCTGCCGGCCCCGGACCCCTTTCTCACCTATCGCTACCTTCGCGCGCTCAATCCCGCTCCCTACCTCTACTATCTCCATTGCGATGATGTCTACCTGATCGGAAGCTCGCCGGAGATCCTGGTCCGGGTGGAAGACGGCGAAGTCACCCTCCGGCCTATTGCGGGCACCCGACCGCGGGGGTCGTCGCCCGAGCAGGACGCTGCCCTCGCCGACGAGCTGTTGGCAGACCCCAAGGAACGGGCAGAGCATCTGATGCTGGTGGACCTGGGACGGAACGACGTTGGGCGGGTGGCGGAGTTCGGAACGGTCCGTCTGACCGCGTTCATGGCCGTCGAGCGGTACTCCCACGTGATGCATCTGGTCAGTGAGGTTCGCGGGCGCCTCCGTCCGGAGCTCGATGCCATCGCCGCCCTGGCGGCCTGCTTTCCTGCCGGCACGGTGTCGGGGGCACCCAAGGTCCGGGCGATGGAGATCATCGACGAGCTGGAGCCGGTCCGGCGGGGACCCTACGCCGGAGCCGTGGGTTATGTGAGCTGGGGGGCCAAAACCCTGGATACCGCCATCGCCATCCGAACCTGCGTCATCAAGGGCGGAACCGCCTGGATTCAGGCCGGTGCCGGGATCGTCGCCGACTCAGACCCCGCCGCCGAGTGGCAGGAGACCGAGGCCAAAGCTCGGGCGGTGCTGCTCGCGTTGGCTTTGGCAGCAGGGCAGCGGGGCAGCGGGGCAGCGGGGCGGTAACAGTCCGCGCTGCCCCCTGCCCCGCCGCCCCCCTGCCCCGCATAATATCAAACATGCCTTTTCGCCTGGTCAGCTTTTCCGGAGAACAGAGCTTCGAGCTCCCGCCCGGTCGTACCCTGGTGGTAGGACGCGGCGTGAGCAGCGACATCGCGATCTATGATCCGACCATCTCCCGGCGCCACGCCGAGCTGATTATCGGGACCGATGGAGTGCAGGTCAGGGATCTGGGCAGCTCCAATGGGACCTGTATCAACGGCAATCGGATCACCTCGGGACGGCTCAGCCCCAACGACTCCATCACCTTCGGTAAGGTGCTCTTTCAGCTCAGGGAGCAGAGGGCCTCCGGGCAGACGCCCAATCCCCTGTCCATCCAGCCACCGGCGCAGGCCGGCGATCACATCGTCCGCCAGCTCATGGTGGGCAGCGGCGGACCCACTGGAATCACCAGCCGGAATCGCAGCTCCGGCTTCGGGCAGCTCAAAGTAGCGGCCAACACTGCCGAGGAACGCCAGGCGAAGAAGCTTTCGCTGTTATTGGATATCTCGCAGAAGCTGTCGGGGGAGTTCGACCTGGACCGGCTGCTGGGCAACGTAGTGGATATGATGTTCGAGGTCATGGACGTTGACCGGGTCTCCATCCTCCTTCGAAACGAGAGCACCGGCGAGCTGGTCCCCTCGATTTCCCGGAGCCGCCTGGGCGATGCCGCCTTTCAGCAGGTGCCCCGGTCGATCGTAGACAAGGCCATTCAGGAGCGGGTCGCGGTGGTGTCGGACAACACCCGGACTGACAGCCGCTTCAAAGGACACTCGATCGTCACCCAGAGTGTGCGGAGCGCGATGTGCTCGCCGCTCATGGCCTCAGGTGACCGGATTCTGGGTTTGCTGTACGTCGACAGCGTAACGGCGGCAAATTCCTTCAGCGATGAGGACCTTCAGTTCCTGGTCGCCTTCAGCGGGTTGGTAGCGATAGGCATTCGCAACAGCCGCTACGCCGAGCAGATTCGCCGCGAGGCGCTGGTCCGTTCGAACTTCGAGCGATACTTCGCGCCCAACATCGCGGCCGAGATCGCGCAGCAGGACGCCGTCGTCCCATTGGGCGGGGAGCGCCGGCCCATCACCATTCTCTTCAGCGACATCCGCGGCTTTACCGCCATGGCGGAGTCCATGGGCCCGGACGCGATCGCCAAGCTGCTGACCGAGTACTTCAGTGAAATGGTGGAGATCATCTTCGAGCACGGAGGCACGCTGGACAAATTCGTGGGTGATGCGATCATGGCACTCTGGGGCACCCCGATCGCCCACGCAGATGATCCCGACCGGGCGCTGCGGGCGGCGGTTGCCATGCAGCACGGCGTCGCCCGGCTGAACCAGCGCTGGGCCTCGGAAGGGCGGCCCGAGATCGGTGTCGGCATCGGGATCAATTACGGAGATGTCTTTGCGGGGAACATTGGAAGCCACCGCCGGCTGGAATACACCGTGATCGGCGACGCGGTAAACGTCGCCAACCGGCTCTGCTCGGAGGCCGCGGCGGGCGAAATCCTGGTCAGCGAGGCCCTGTGTCAGGTGGTGAAGGATCAGGCGGAGTACGAGTATCTGCCGGCCATGGCCCTCCGCGGGCGAACCAGGTCAGTACAGGTGTATCGGGTGAAGGGAGTCACCAGTCGGCAGTCCTCAGTCGACAGTCGCGAATCAGACTCCACGATTACACTCCGGAACTACAACTCCGGTCGGGCTGAGCGCTAACTGGGACTGGCGACCGGATACTGAGGACTGCTGACTGGTGACTGGTGACTGGACCTACTTCCCAAACCTGTACTCTCGGCCCGCCTCCCGCATCAGGTTCAACACCAGCCGTACCGGTAATCCCATCACGCTGAAGAAGTCTCCCTCGATCCGCTCCACCAGCGCCGCCCCGTATCCCTGAATCCCGTACGCTCCGGCCTTGTCCATCGGCTCGCCGGTAGCCACGTAGGCCCCGAGAAAGTCGTCGTCTACCCGCCGGAAGGTCACGTTGGTGACATCGGTGGCCTGGTGCACCGTTTCATCGGCGACCAGGGCGACCGAAGTAACCACCTGATGGGTCCGGCCCTGCAGCTGCTGCAACATGCGGAGAGCTTCCGCCTTATCGGACGGCTTCTCCAGCACCGCGTCCCGGACCACCACCGTGGTATCGGCGCCAAGCACGAGCTCACCCGGTACGCTGAGCGCCTTCTCCCGGGCCAGCCGCTCCACATAATCCACCGGGGTCTCGAACTTCCGGCGCACCTCCGGAATGTTAGGGGGGACCACCCGGACCGGAATGCCGAGCATTTCCAGCAGCTGCCTGCGGCGAGGAGAAGAAGAGGCCAGCGTCAACTCGGCAAGTGTCATGGATTGCGGTCCAGGATGAGGGTGACCGGGCCGTCGTTGTGGATCTCTACCTGCATATCCGCACCGAACTCTCCAGCAGCCACGTGCAGTCCTCTGCCCCGGAGCAGATCGAGGAAGCGCTCATAGAGCGGCACCGCCACTTCAGGACGGGCAGCCGCTATGAAGGAAGGGCGCCGGCCCTTTACCGAGTCGCCGTAGAGCGTGAACTGCGACACTACCAGCACAGCTCCGCCCACTTCCTCCAGCCCGAGATTCATCTTGCCCTCGCCATCATTGAATAATCGGAGGCTGGAGATCTTCTCGGCCATCCAATCTACCTGCGCCGGTGTGTCGCCATGGGTGAACCCTACCAGCACACAAAACCCCCGTCCGATCGAGCCGGCCACCCGATCATGGATTCGGACCGTCGCCCGGGAAACGCGTTGCAGGACGACTCGCATAGCCGGGGATCATACCCGGATCCGGGTGCGAGGCTAGACCGGCGGCCGAGTCGCGGCTTCGCGCCGCTAGCAGTTAGACTCCGGAGATGACCTCCACCGAAATCGCTCCAGCCCCCCGGCGGCCCGAGCCACTCACCTGGCGTGACGATAGACTGACGGTCGCGTGGCTGGGACATGCCACCGTGCTCCTGAACCTGCGAGGCTCCTGGCTGCTCACCGATCCCGCGCTGGAGCGGCGAATCGGTATCGGGCGTGGGCTGGCGAAACTCGGCCCCCGGCGTCTGGTGCAGCCGGCGCTCCGGCCCCGGGAGCTTCCGCGCCTGGACGCAGTCCTGCTGTCCCATGCCCACATGGATCACACCGATGTGGGGACGCTCCGGCACTTGCGGCGCGACGTTCCGGTCGTGGTACAGCAGGGAAACCGAGATCTGGTTCGGAGCTTCCGGACCGTGCAGGAGCTTGCGTGGGGGGAGTCAGCCGACCTGGGAGGAGTACGGATCGAATCCACCCAGGCGCGGCACTGGGGCGCCCGCATGATCACCGACAAGCATAGGGGCTATGGAGGATATCTGATTCAGAGGGATGGTCTGAGCGTACTCTTTGCCGGGGACACCGCGTACACCGACGTGCTCACTCCGCTGGGGCACCGAACCAGGATTGATCTGGCCATCCTGCCCATTGGCGCTTACGACCCCTGGATCCACAATCACGCGTCCCCGGAGCAGGCCTGGACCATGTTTCGCCGGCTGGGCGCCACCTACGTTCTGCCGGTTCATCACTCGACTTTTCGCTTGAGCCGGGAGCCGTTATCGGAGCCCATCGAGCGATTTCTGGCCGCGGCCGGAGCCGAGCGCTGGCGGGTGGTCGGAACCGAGGTGGGAGCTACCTGGAGCATGGACGACTGAGCTGACCGCGATCTGTTGCTCGGATGCCGCGGGCTGATACCACAAACGGCAGGAGGCGCTCCACAGAATAGTCCGCTCCACTTCCATCAGAAGGCTCGGCCACTGGCCTTCCTCTTGCACCTTCCGTGTCTGCCCTATCCGTCCTCCCCCCCAGAGGCCTTGCATGCGTCCGCGCTGGTTGCTTCTCGTTTGCGCCTCATGGCTGGCGTATGCGCCAGCCTGGGCACAGGCACCCAAGATAACGCCTTCGGGCGACCCTTCGATTCGGAACGACACCCTGTATAGGCTCGCGGTCGATTCCCGGAATCACCCTGGCGAGAGCGCGGTGCTCCTCCTGGACGACGGGGTGATCCGGTTTGAGGCGGACGGTACCGGTACCGAGACCTACCGGCAGGTGACCCAGATCCTCACACCCGACGCGGTGGAGGAGTATGCCGAACACGAGTTCTCGTATGCACCGGGGCACCAGCGGCTCACCGTCAATTGGATCCGGGTGGTCCGTCCCGATGGGACAGTGCTGAGTGAAGCGCCCAGCCAGGCTCAGGACGCGGACATTCCCGCGAGCCTGACCGATCCGGTGTACACCGATACCAAGGTTCGTCGGTACTCCTTGAGCGGAGTGGCTCCCGGCACCCTGGTAGACTGGAGCTACACGGTCGAGGAGATCAAACCCTTCCTTCCGGGAGATTTCTTCACAACCTGGAGCATCCACACCGGTGCGTTTACCCGCCGTTCGCGCTTCATTGTCGATCTCCCGGCTTCGGTCGTGCCTCACCTGGTCGAGCGCAATATCCCGTTCCGGCCCCGTGAGACCGTGGCCCGCGGCCGCCATTCGTATCTCTGGACCGCCCACGACGTTCAACCGGTCACGCCCGAAGAGTTCATGGCCGACTCCAATGGCGTATTCATGACGATCGGGCTGTCGGCCCCGATCACCTGGGAGACCATCGGCAGCTGGTACTCGGGGCTGTCCCGCGACCGGTATGCTGTCGACCACGGCATACGGGAGAAGCTTCGCAGCCTGCTCAAAGGCTCCCCGACCCCCGACGACACCCTGCGCGCCCTGCAACGCTGGGTAGCCCAGGATATCAGGTATGTCTCCATCGCCCTGGGTCTTGGTGGTTATCAGCCCCGTACGCCGGCGGAGGTCCTAACCACCGGCTACGGAGACTGCAAGGACAAGACAACGCTGTTCGTCGCTGCAGCCCGGGCACTCGGCTTTCGCGCGTACCCGGTTCTCCTCAACAGCGGTGGCTCGGTCGATCGGGCCCTGCCCGCTCTCAGTCAGTTCAATCATGCCATCGCCATGGTCGAGCGATCTGAGGGACGGGTATACGTCGACCTCACCGCCGAACTGGTGCCCT
>DATFQK010000215.1:0-3993 GCA_035264345.1 Gemmatimonadales bacterium
GGAGGGACGCTCCACCCGGAGCATATTGAGCTCCAGATGGTCGCCCGTGACCTGGCCGAGCAGATCGGCAAGCTTCGATAACCCAGGCTCCGGGGCTAAAGGAAACGGAGGTTTGTGCGGAAACTTAGAAGTCGATTTGTAACCTGGACCGGGTCGAGGGCGGAGGCCTAGCTCTCTTCAGGGAGCCTGTGGGATGAGCGATGGAGCCGTGATGGGCAAACGCGTGCCTGGCAAATCCGCCAAAATCAGCGCCGCGCTGGTGGTCCTCCTCCTTGCCTGTCTCCTGATCCTCGCGTGCCGGTTGCTGCTGTATCCCTGGCTTCCCGGCCAGTCCAGCGACTTCGATCTGCTCCATAAGGCGGCGGCAAGCCTCGTTCGGGGCGGTAGCCCGTACCCCACCGCGGCCCAGGCTTTTCCCTACCCGCTGCCTGCGGTGCTTCTCGCAGTCCCTTTCAGCTTCCTGCCCCTGGATGTGGCGCGGCCGCTTTTCGACGTCCTGGTCGGCTGGGCATTCGCAGGTGCCCTCTGGAAGCTTCGTGGCCCCAACGGTCTGCTCGCCCTCATGTCGGGCGCCTACCTGTTCGCCATGGCCAGCAGCCAGACTACGCCCCTGATGGTAGCCGCGATTCTGTTGCCGGCTCTCGGCTTTCTTCTGGCGGTGCGGCCCAACATCTCGGCCGCACTGTGGATTACCCGGCCCTCCTGGCCGGGCGTTCTCGGCGCCATCCTCTTCCTGGGGCTTAGCCTGGCGATTCAGCCGTCCTGGCCTCGGGAGTGGTGGCTGGCGTTGCCCTCCGACAATGCCTTTCTTGCGCCGCCCATCCTCCGCCCAATGGGATTCCTGCTGTTACTCGCAGCCCTTAAATGGCGTTCGCCGGAAGCCCGGCTCCTGCTGGGTATGGCGTTCATCCCGCAGACCACCCTGCCGTATGAGCTGGTCGCGCTGGCGCTCATACCCGCCAACCGCCTGGAGATGGCGGTCTACGTGGTGGGCACCTGGATGGCCGTGATCGCGTCCAATCAGATGCAACTGACCCAGAGCATGGCTGAATGGGCGTCGGTTGGCTGGCCGGTGTCGCTCTGCACGGTGTATGTCCCCATGCTGTACCTGGTGCTCCGGCGACCGGCCAAGAGTAAGAAGGGCCTCATCATTGCGAAGGAGCGGAGGCGCGCTCACCGGCTGCCGGATGGGGATCTCAAGATTGAGGTCACCCAGAACCCTACCGGAGGATTCGGCGTGAAGATCACCCATGTTCCTACTCAGCTGTTCGTGACGGACTCGGGCCAGAACCGCGAGCAAACCGTGCGGAAAGCCCACGACAGACTGGCTGCGCTCTTCGCAGAGACCGCCCGGCTCAAGAAAACGGCCTGAACCGAGCCGGCGCTACTGAGCAACCCCGAAGGTGAAGACCGTCTTCGACCGATACTCCTGGCCGGACCGGAGGATGGTGGAGGGGAAGCTGGGTTGGTTGGGAGAATCCGGAAAGTGCTGGGTCTCCAGCACCAAGGCAGACCGGTGGCGGTAGCGGTGTCCACCCTTCCCAGTGATCGTACCGTCCAAGAAGTTTCCGGAATAAAACTGCAGGCCCGGTTCGGTGGTGGCGATGTCCAGGGTGCGGCCAGTCTCGGGCTCGAGGACATGCACGGCGTGGACCAGCGCCCCGCCGGTGCGATTCAGCACGAAGTTGTGGTCGTAACCTTTGCCGTACTTCAGCTGCGGGTCAGGTTGATCGATGCGCGCTCCGATTGCCGTGGGGGAACGAAAGTCGAATGGCGTGCCCGCCACGCTCGCCAGCGCGCCGGTGGGGATCAGGGTGGAGTCTACCGGCGTGTAGCGGTCGGCGTTGATCTCCAGCACGTGACCCAGGATGTCACCTCTCCCCTCGCCCGCCAGGTTGAAATAGCTGTGCTGCGACAGGTTCACCGGTGTGGCCCGGTCGGCTATCGCCCGATACTCCACTACTAGCTCATTGCTGGGGTTCAGGCTGTAGCTCACGGAGACTCGGAGGGTGCCGGGGTAGCCTTCATCGCCGTCAGGACTGGTGTGCTGGAACGTGACCCCGACGGTATCGCCCCGCTGGAACGCTTGGGCCTCCCAGAGTACTTTGTCGTACCCCTTCAATCCTCCATGCAGGTGGTTCGGAGCGTTGTTGATGGCCAGGCGATAGCTCCGGCCTTCGAGCGCAAACCGCCCCCGGGCGATCCGGTTGGCGTAGCGGCCCACGACCGCGCCGAAATAAGGCGAGCTTGTGAGATACCCCTGCATCGAGTCGTAACCGAGCGCTATGTCGTCCAGGCGGCCGGCCCGGTCGGGTACCCGGATGGCCTGGATTACCGCGCCGTAGGTAATCGCCCGTACCTCCATCCCCCTGACGTTCGTGAGGGTATACACCTCAACGGCCTTCCCGTCCGGCATCCGGCCGAACGGCGCGACCGTCACCGTTGCTGCTTGCTGATTCCGCGCGTTTGGCTCGGGGCGTTGGGTCTGCATGGACCAGGCGATAAAGGTGGCGAGCAGCATGGCCCCAATTTCGAAGGGGGATTCCATCGTGACAAGACTCGGCTTCAGGCTCGCCACGGCACTGCTTGTCGGCAGCGCCTCTCTCAGCGCAGTGTCGGCCCAGACCCCTGGCTGGTCGGAGCAGCGGGCCACCGCCTGGTACGCCGCTCAGCCCTGGCTGGTGGGCAGCAACTACGTCCCCCGGTCTGCCATCAACCAGCTGGAGATGTGGCAGGAGGCAACCTTCAACCCGGTGGAGATCGACCGGGAGCTGGGTTGGGCCGAAGCAATGGGCATGAACACCATGCGGGTGTTTCTGCACGATCTGTTATGGCAGCAGGACTCGATCGGATTCAGGAAGAGAATTGACCGGTTTCTGGTGATCGCGGCCCGACACCGTATCCGCCCCATGTTCGTGATCTTCGATTCCGTGTGGGACCCCTCACCCCATCTCGGCCCCCAGCATCCCCCGATTCCTGGAGTCCACAACTCGGGCTGGGTCCAGAGTCCCGGGGCAAGAGCACTGGCCGACCCCGCTCAGTATCCCCGGCTCCAGGGGTACGTGCAGGGTCTCCTCCGCACGTACGCGAACGACTCTCGAATACTCGCCTGGGACCTGTGGAATGAGCCGGGGGCCACGAACACGGATTCCTATGGGAAAGACGAGCTCCGGGACAAGGAAGCGCGGGTGAAAGTGCTCCTCCCTCTGGTCTTTCAGTGGGCCCGCGCGGTAAACCCCAGCCAGCCTCTCACCACCGGGGTGTGCTGCGTCGAGACCAATCCCGATGGCAGAAATCTGGACGAGCTGAGACAGATTCAGCTCCGCGAGTCGGACATCATCACTTTTCACAACTACAGCTGGCCGGAATACTTCCAGCGGCAGGTCGGCTGGCTCAAACGACAGAACCGGCCGGTCATCTGCACTGAATACATGGCTCGCCCGGTGGGGAGCACGTTCGACGCTCTCCTGCCGATCGCCAAGCAGGAAAGAGTGGGTATGATCAACTGGGGATTTGTCGCCGGAAAAACCCAGACCTATCTGCCGTGGGACTCATGGCAGCATCCCTATGTGCTCGAGCAGCCGGCGGTCTGGTTCCATGAGGTGCTCCGCCCCGACGGATCACCTTATCGCCAGGCGGAGGTGGATCTGATTCGGCAGCTCACCGGGGTTCAGAGCATGCAGCGGGAGCGGACCAGTCTCCGCTGACGACGCGACTGCGCGGGCGTGAGGAGCCGATGGACGATGAGAAGCGGGAGATCGCGGCCTTTTATGCCCGGGGCGTAGAGCGCGATCGGCTCTTGGCCGGGCAGGGTGCGCTCGAGCTGCTACGGACTCAGCAGCTGCTCGAGCGATATCTTCCGCCGCCTCCAGCCGTGCTGGCGGATATAGGCGGAGGGCCGGGCCGATATGCCCTGTGGCTCGCCGGGCGAGGATACCGGGTGTACCTGGTGGACCCTGTACCACTCCACATCGAGCAGGCGCGCACTGCCTC
>DATFQK010000216.1:0-2555 GCA_035264345.1 Gemmatimonadales bacterium
AGCGTGCCCGGATCATGGCCATCGCCCGCGGAGTGGTGCTCACACTCACCATAGATTCGGCAGCGCTCACCATCACACCGCGTTCCGGAACCCCCGCGCTTTGGGCAGAAGCCGGTCCTTCAGTTTTCCAGGTGTCCCTCGCGGGGCCAGCCCGGCAGATAACGTTTTCACCCGAAGGATTCACCATCGGACTCTCGAACGCCTCACTACATTTGGTGCGCGGGTCGGCCACCCGCACGGTTGTGTTTTCCCGATTGGGAAGAGTGAAGGTCATGAGATAGCGCTGAACGCAGGAGGGCAGACGGCCCCTTCGGCGGGCGGCGGGCCCGGAGGCCAGTGCCGGATTCGGGCCAGTTTTCTCCGGTTCAACCGCACCGGAGCGTCGCTGCCGGTAAGCCGGAAGTGTGGCCCGCAGATCCACCTGGGCGAGTCACCCGTGAATCTTGAGCTCACCATCAGCCATCCTCCAGCTGGTACTTGCGAACCTTGTTGAGCAATGTCGAGCGGGATATGCCAAGGATGAGAGCAGCCCGCCGTTTGTTCCCGGCAGTATGGCGCAGCACCAGCGATAGGTGGCGCCGCTCTGCGGCTTCGAGAGAATCGGGCTCGGCCACGTCGGGCAGGCTCAGCGCCCGCCGCACGGCGTCTCGGTCTATGCCAGGGTGCGTCAACTCCAGCAGCATCAGATCCACCTGGCCATCGAGCTGTGCTGCCGCGCTGCCCGCAGAATCGGCGGCGAGCGTGGTATAACCACTTCCCCGCAGCACGGAGACGAGCTCCTCCCGGCAAACGGGGTCGTGGTGCACCACAAGAATGGCCATAGTTTTCATAGACAAAGAATAGCTCCCATAAAAACGGAACGGCCGTCTAGTCGTGGCTAGACGGCCGTCCCCCGCATGGACTACCCAAGGTCGTGGCATTACTGCCGCCGTTCTTCTCTCACCTGCCACCGGTTGGCTGATTCGCCGCTCGGGAGGGCACGGTGAAGCCTTGGCTTCGATCCCCAGGCCGGATGGCCATCCCACCTGGTTCGTCTATGGGAGCGCTGCGAGTCGGATCGGGTCGCGGACCGACCCTTCGCACTGCACCCCGAGGCGCTAGATCGGGGCGGATGAAGCACGCGACTGGCTTCATCTGTTTGAGCCGGGGTGATCACCAGGATCAGCGACTGCCTGAGCCCTTGGTTGCTTCAGCACTCTCCCCTGATATCCCACTCAAACCCACTCGCAGATCGCGCTGAAACCTCAGTCCCAGCACGTACCTGTAAGCGCGTGGGCTTAAGATAGGAACTGGGCAAAAGCCCGCAAGTGCCTTTCTTTATTCGGGTTACGACACTTGGTGTGGGGAAGGATGTGGATAGCTAACCGCTGGGACCGGAGGACCATACCCCGGTCCGTCCACAGAATGTGGAAGATGTGAATCCACATCGTTGTGGTTTAGTGGGAGGGTCCCGCGCTGACTCCGAGGGGTAAGACTTGGATGCCCATAGTCCCCAGGAACTCGCGCAGCACCTGCTCGTAGCTGCGTATAGCGGCCTGGACCTTGGTAGCGCGGTCATTGCCGTAGCCCCGTACCCGTTCAGCCTCTCCGGGCTTGCTCATGGCAGCAAACTCGGTCTCGCAGGTGCCCAAGGCTTGAGTGAGATGGTCCAGTGCCTCAACCAGCTCCTGTCGTCGCTCTACCTTGAGCGGCTGACTCACCTGGGTGCGCTTGACCGCCAGCCGAGTGGGCGGGACAGTCCGGCCGGAACGAGCGCAGGCCTCGTACATCTGTTGAGCCCGGGAGAGCAGGGATGGTCCGGAGGCCTCCCGGTAATCGCGCTGCAGCCTTGCTGCCGCGCCGTCGACAGTCACCAATGAATCGCGGAGGACCAGAACGGCATCCCGCAGCGAAGCCCGAGCGGAATCCAGTGGAGGAGGGGAACGAAGGACCGTCTGCGCCGCCAGTCTCTCTCCGCCTAGTATAGCCAACACCAGCAACCCAACCGTTTGTCTCACGATTCCATCCCCACTTCGATATAGCGGTAGTTGGGCTCGCCTTCGACCGTCGCGAACAGGCAGCCCGCCGCGCCGGCGGCAAACCAGCCCGCCACCAGTGCGCGGGGAATGTCCAGCTGCTCGATGATCGGCCCGAGCCAGCGGCGCAGGTGCCGAATTTCGGGTGCCCGCCTGCCCAGCAAAGCCAGCAGAGCTCCGGCTCCGGCGGTGGCTCGGAGAAAGTGGGCCAGGCCGTGGGCCCGCTGGGTAAACTCGACCGCTTTGACTCCCGGCTCATCGAACAGAATGGCGCCCTCGAACACATCCATGGGCGGAGCATCCAACCGCGGCCCCAAGTACACGTAGCGACGTCCGTCCTGGGATTTACGCTCGATGACGGCGGCAGCGGTCTCGCTGGTGAGCCGGGCCGCGTGGAGCAGGTCGTCGTCCTGAAGAATTCCAACGGCCCCAGTCCACTCCAATGCTGACAAGGCGGTCTCGACCGGACACCCCAACGCGTCGTCGAAAGCGAGCAGTCGGGGAGCCTCACCCGCGCGAAGCACGAAGTGAGACAGGCCT
>DATFQK010000217.1:0-5031 GCA_035264345.1 Gemmatimonadales bacterium
CTGGCCCAACTTCAAGTCGCCGCTGATCTGGGACGTGTTCGCGATCTCGACCTATCTCACGGTCTCGACCACGTTCCTGGTGTTTGGTCTGCTCCCCGACATTGCCGCAGTGCGCGACAAGGTCTCCGGCTGGCGCAGGACGGTTTATACCTTGACCGCGGCGGGGTGGCGCGGCACCGACAACCAGTGGCGTCACTACTCCAGGGCCTATCTGTACCTGGCCGCTCTGGCGACTCCGCTGGTGTTGTCGGTGCATTCGGTGGTGTCGTGGGACTTCGCCGTCGGCATCGTGCCTGGCTGGCACGGCACCATCTTCGCCCCCTACTTCGTGGCCGGGGCGATCTACTCCGGCATCGGCATGGTGCTCACCCTGATCATTCCGCTTCGACGGGCACTCAGGATCGAGCACATGATCACCGAGTACCATTTTGACAACCTGGCCAAGCTCACGCTGCTGACCGGATCGATCCTGCTCTACGCCTATGGCATGGAGTATTTCATCGCCTGGTACAGTGGAAACCCCTTCGAGCAGACCACCTTTTTCCGGCGAGCATTCGGGCCCATGTGGTGGGCCGGCTGGACCATGATCATCTGCAATGCGTTCGTGTCCCAGCTGCTCTGGTTCAGAAAGATCCGGACCAACATCACCGCCCTGTTCGTCATCTCCATCTTCATCAACATCGGGATGTGGTTCGAGCGCTACGTCATCATCGTCTCGTCCCTGAGCAATGACTACATGCCCTGGGCCTGGGGCATCCTGAATCCCACCTGGGCCGACTGGGGCATTCTGGCCGGCTCCTTCGGCTGGTTCGGAATGTGGTTCATGTTGTTCGCCAAGGGGTTTCCCATCGTGGCTATCCAGGAGATCAAGGAAATGATCCCCATGCCGCGGCTCCGCGGGAGCCACCACTGATGGGTCTGCTCAAGCGCGCCAAGCGCATGCCCGGGCTCCTGGCCTCCTTCATCCACATCGACGGTGCGGTGGACGCCATTCGAGGGCTGCGGGCCATGGGCCACCGGAACCTCGTGGTGTACAGCCCATCACCCAATCACGAGCTGGAGGAGGCCCTGAATCACCGGGTGAGCCCGGTCCGGCTGTTCACCCTGATTGGGGGACTCACCGGCTGTGCCGCCGGATTCGGGATGACGATCTGGATGTCGTATGACTGGCCGGTACTGGTGGGGGCAAAACCGATCGCCTCGATCCCGCCCTACGTGGTGATTGCCTTCGAGCTCACCATTCTGCTGGGAGCGCTGAGCACCGTAGCCGCCGTGGGACTGTTTTCAGTGCTCCTGGGCAAGCGGGGGGTGGCCTACGATCCCCGCTTCAGCGACGACCAGATCGGGATCTTCGTCCCCGCCGGCTCCGAGGACCTGGGCCGGGTGGAGAACCTGCTCCGATCCGCTGGTGCCGTCGAGGTTCGTCATGAAGCGGCTTGAAACCCTGGCGCTGACCCTGCTGACGCTGATGTGCGGCGCCTGTGATTACTACTACTACCGCATTCCGTCTCCGGACGATCTCTGGCACATCATTCCCTGGTTCGACCACATGATCCACGCCCGGTACATCCGTCCCTACGAGACGCAGAACGTGCCGCGGAACACGCCCGCAGGCACGGTGCCGGTGAGCGGGGGTGAGCCCGATTGGTCGGCGGAATGGGTTGCCGGAAACCCCGCTACAGCCAACGCGCTCCGGAATCCGTTTGCTACCGGCGGTCGGCCAAGCCCACCGGGTCCTCGCACGACGGTGATCCCCCGGGACATCGAGGCAGCGGGTGACACCCTCTACCAGAATTTCTGCAGCGTCTGTCATGGTCCCACCGGCAATGCCAATGGTACGGTTTCCAGCCAGATCGGGGCTCCCTCCTTGCTCACGGCACGGGCACGAGCCTACACCGACGGGTACATCTACAGCATCATCCGCTACGGCCGAGGCGTCATGCCCCGATACGGGGACAAGGTGTACGCACCGGTAGAACGGTGGGCCATCGTGAATCACGTGCGGAAGCTGCAGCGGCAGTCGCCCGCCCCGCCGGCCGCTCCTGGGACAGCCACCCCGGTCCCGCCCGGCGCCAGCGCCACGGGATCAACCGGAACCGCGCCATGACTCGGACCCTGCGCGAACGGCTGGCCGAGCGCTCAGTGGCCGGCAAATACGACATGTTCCTGGCCATCGGCGCCGGGCTCGCCATCCTGGGGCTGATCCTGTTCGTCCGTGCGCTTCTCGCCGGACCCGCCATGGCCGATCGAGCCTGGCATCTGTTCCACGTCAACTGGATCTACTTCACCGGACTCTCTGCCGGCGGCGTCGCCTTTGCGGCGGTGCAGAAGATCACCAACGGCAAATGGTCCGGGATGATCATCCGCTTTGCCGAAGCCTTGGTCGCCTTCCTCCCGGTCTCGCTGATCGGGCTGGTGCTGATCTTTACCGCTGGATACGACTCGATCTACGGGCCGATGCAGAGCGCCCTGCACGAGCTGCAGCACTCGAAGGCTGTGTGGCTCTCCCACGATTTCATGTTCGCCCGACTGGGGCTCGGCTTGCTCGCACTCACCATCGTGGGCTGGAAGCTGGTCTGGGCCGACATGAAGCCCGACATGTACGCAGTGCAGCGCGCGGCGCCGGAGGAGCGGCGGTTCCGCTATGAGCGATGGGCCAAGGGGTACGATACGGCCTCGGCGACGGTAGCGGCGCACGATGCCCGGATTTACCGGCTGGCTCCCACGTATGCGGTGCTCTACGCTTACGTGTTGACCCTGGTTGCCTTCGATGGGATCATGGCGCTCCAGCCCCACTGGTTCTCCAACCTGCTCGGCGGCTGGATCTTCATGGGCGCCTTCCTGGGCGGCCACATGATCCTCGCGCTGCTCCTGATCCATGGGGGCCAGCATCTTGGCGTTGCCGATCTGATTTCCCCCAAGCAGCGGCATGACCTGGGCAAGCTGTGCTTCGGGTTCAGCGTTTTCTGGACCTACCTGATGTGGGCCCAGTTCCTGGTGATCTGGTACGGAAACCTGCCGGAGGAGACCGGCTTCGTGTTCGCCCGGCTCTGGGGCCATTGGCTGCCGATCGGTGTGGCGGTGGGCTGGGGGGTGTTCATCATCCCCTTCTTCGGACTCCTCGGAGTGAAGCCGAAGAAGGTGCGGGCCACCCTGGGATTCTTTGCGTCGGTGAGTCTCATAGCACTCTGGCTGGAACGTTACCTGCTGATCATGCCTTCGATCACGGCCTCACCCGCGCCGATCTTCGGGCTACCGGAGCTGGGTGCTACCCTGACCTTCCTCGGTCTGTTCCTGGTCTGTTACGCACTCTTCGGACGGACTTTCCCCATGCTCTCGCCCCGGCTGGCGGAAATCACGCTGGATCGCGAACGAGGCCATGTAATCGTATCGGCTGAGTTTGATCACGAGGAAGGGCCGGGGGATTACGTTCCGGATGCGCTGCTAGAGCGAAGGAGCAGGCCTCGGTAAGTCAACAGCGTGAGCGGGGAAAGAAAAACGTGTTCCCGCTCACGCTTTCATTTACTACGCATCTCCGCGTTCAACCTCCGAATCATCGCCAGCAGACTATCTGACGGGAGCGCCCCCGTGATCACCAGCATGCGGTCGCCCCGCTGCATGGCCATCGTGCGGTCGGTGTGATCGGGCGCCGGCCCGGGCCGGCTTGAGTCCGCTCCTGCGGTCACCGACCGGGCCGTCGAGTCGGGGTTGGATATGGTGTGGCCCGCAAGCAGATGGGACACATCGCGCATAGGGCCTTCGATCGTGCGAATGACTTCTCCAGAGGAAAGCTGCTGAGCCACCACCATCAGCGGCTGCTTGCCTTGTTCCACGGCCTGGAGCTGCACCTGCACCACCGGAAGGCCATCGATGTGCGGGACCTGATCACCGGCTTCCGCCTGGGCGCCATCCCAGGACAGGGTGCGCCACATCCCATCCAGCTCGGGCTCCGAACGCGGGATGTCGACCGAAGTCAGCTCCAGGGTGGGCGCCGGCACCACCGGCGGGAGCGACTCGACCGCCGCGCTCACCGGCTTGGCCGTCGGGCGCCTCTGGCCGGCCTCACCCGATCGTTGCGGGCCCTTGGGAGCCTGACGGAGAACAGCGCGAGTGGCGGCGGGGGTGCTGGGGAGAGGGGTACTGGGGACGGAAGCGACGGAATGGCTGCTGGCAGGAGTGGAGACTGGGACCGGAGTTTGAGGCTTCATAGTCAAATAATTCGCGGTCCAGCCCAGCCCCACTGCCAGTACCAGACTCGCTGCCCAGGCGCCGATCTGCACCCGCCGCCGGTGCGCGGAGGCCTGGGCCTGAGCCCGGCGGTGCAAGGTTTCAAACGCGGGTGGAAAGCCCCGGGGTGGTGCCAGCTTGGCCAGCAAGGCGGTGGTGCGGTCGCGAAGGGCGGCAATGCTGTCCCGCTCGGACTGGCAGGCGGGGCAAGCGGCCAGGTGGCTTTCGATTTCCACACACTGGGAACGACTGAGCCCCTGGTCCAGGTAGGCGTGGAGCTCCTCCTCAGGAATGTGCCGCATGGCTGCCTTTGGTTGCATGCTTCCGGTCATGTGCTTCCACCAGACGCCGCCGTGCCCGGGCCAGGGTTGTGCCCACCGCTCCTAGAGCCAGCCCCGTCTGCCCGGCAATCTCCGGATAACTCAACCCCGCGTCCCATAGCAGCAAGATCTCCCGATCCCTCGGTGTCAGGGTGCTGAGTGCCTCCTGTACCTCAACCATCCGCTCGTCATGCTCGACCATTGTATCTGCCGCCGGCTCAATCGTGGGTTGGGCGACAGGATCGGCCTTGAGCAGCGTCAGGTGCCGCTTCCTCCGTACTGCTGCCCGGGCCTCGTCCCGGGCCAGGTTGGCTGCCACCGCAAACACCCATGCGCGAGGCTTCTCGGGTCGGTGAGCCAGCGCACGCACAAACACTTCCTGTGCCAGATCCTCGGCTCGCTCCGCGTCCCACACCTTACGGTAGAGGAACCGCACCACCGCCGTGTAGGTGGTCTGATACAGCTGCTCGAGCTCATCCATGAC
>DATFQK010000218.1:0-3720 GCA_035264345.1 Gemmatimonadales bacterium
GTATGGTCACTGCGTTTGCCGACAAGCGTGGCGCGGTCACCGCAAATCTCTGCTACCGTGCGGTGCTCGAGAGCATCGAAAATGCCGAAGCGATCGATCGCTTCGAGTTCATTCCCGAAGCGGACGTGTTCGAGTTCGAGCACTGGCCCCTGGAGCGGCGCAAGATCGAGGAGCAGAACGCGAGAGACCGATCGGGCAAACTCCTGGCTCGGCACATCGTGGTGATCATCGGTGGCGGCAGCGGCATTGGGAAGGCGGCGGCGCAACGCTTTGCCGAAGAGGGCGCCCACGTCGTGGTGGCCGACCTGGAGCATGAGGAGTGCGACCAGGTAGCCGATGAGGTCGGCCGAAAATTTCCCGGGCGCGCCATAGCGGTGCCCACAGACGTGCGGGACGATAGCAGTCTCGACGCACTGTTCCGCAAGACGGTGCTCGAGTTCGGCGGCCTCGACTGCCTGTTCTACACCGCAGGTCTGCCGCCTCGTTTCGCTCCAGTCACCGAGATCACCCGCGACGATCTCCAGCGGCAGCTCGAGGTCCACTACCTCGGCGCGGTCGGGGCGATCGCCCGGGCGGCGGCCATCATGCAGCACCAGGAGTTGGGCGGCTCGATCGTGGCGTCGGTCTCCAAGGCCGCATTGGTGCCGGGCAGAGACGCGGTGGCATATGCCGGGAGCAAGGCCGCGCTGCTTCAGGCCCTTCGGGTCGCCGCGGTCGAGCTGGGGCCCCACAACATCCGGGTGAACGCCATCAACGCCGACCAAGTCGAGACTCCGCTGTTCATGCACTTCGTGCGGGAGCGCGCCGCCAGCCGCGGCGTTTCGGTCGAACAGCAGCTGGAGGCATATCGGAGCCGAAACCTCATGGGAGCGACGCTGATTCCGCCGGAAGCGGTGGCGGACCTGGCCGTGCTGCTCGCCAGCCATCGGTTCCGGTTTACTACCGGAGACATCCTCACCGTTGACGGAGGCCTGCCCGAAGCCTTCCCTCGTTAGAACGGCAGACTGCTGATCAGCTGTCGGATTGAAATCTTCTCCAGGAACGGCAACCCCACGCCGAACGCGACTCGGAACGGCCGTGAGCTTCCCCCGAGCTGGTCGCCGAACTGCAGGCGGACGAGGCGCTGCTCCAGCCGGACGGAGAAGCTCACCAGCTGGCCGAACCGGTACCGAGCACCGGTGCCTATCGACGCGGTCATCGTCGAGCCGTCGAGCAACTCCAGGTAGGGCGGCTGCCCGCCGAATACCAGTCCCAGCCCGGTATGCACCTCCCAGGAAAACGGGAGGTCCGGCGGCCGGATCCAGTATCGCGCGGCCGTGACACCGGCGAGCGACTGTGCCCCGGAGCTGACCTGGACCCGTCTGGTCGAGCCGTTCACCATGGCATAGCCCGGACTGTAGGTGATCACGTTGGTCACGTCGAAGCGCTGGTTGAACCTGAGCGTCATCTGGGCGCCGAACCGGAAACCCACCCGCTGGCTCACCTGAAGGGTGCCGTCCTGAAGGGAAAACTTGGTGGGGAGGGAGAATTTGGCGACGGGTCGAACTTCGATTTGCTGGGCTGGGAGTGGGGCAGCTGAGGCCGAGATCAGTCCGGCTGCGGCCCCGAGGAGCAGCAGCCCTTGAACTCTCGTCCCAAGCAGCGTCGCCCGATTGGCCATCCCGCCTCCAGCGCTGTGTAGATGCTAGACCCCAGTATGGCTTGGGATTGCGCTGAGCGTTGTGGGCGAGGTCACCGCTTCGGGCCCGTTACGGTCACCTGTGATCCAAGTCGCTGCCTGGAAGTGGCTTGGAGGCGAGTGTGTGGCGGGCTTGACTGGTGCTTGACTCGCCTCGGCTATCCTGCCCCCAACGATTTGGAGGCTAAACCAATGCGGATACTCAGCCTGGTGCTCTCGTTTGTGCTTGCGGTGTCGCTGGCCGGGGCGGGCCTGACCTACTTGGCGCACCGGATAGGGGAGCAGCGTATCACAGTGCAGGACTCCTGGATCTCATCAGGCGAGGAGAAGGGTTATCGGGCCTACGGGGACGCGGCCGACTCCGAGCTCGACAGCATTGCCATCGATGCAGCAGATCGAGATACACTGGCCGCTCGCTGAAGCGGTAATCCCTGAGCACTAGCACTCTCGCCTCTGGGCCTGTAGCCTAGAGGCCACCCCTCGCAGGAATTCCGGCTGACCGAAACCTCCAATCCCGTCAATCCCGCCGTCGAGCGGGCGGGAGCGGCGCCCGTGACCGGCCAGGGCCGGCTGCTTCGGGTCCTCGGTGTCTCCTTCGGCATCGCGGTCCTGGTCGGCAATACCATCCTCATCGGCATTCTTCGGACTCCAGGCGATGTCGCGGCGCGGCTGCCGCATCCCGCCCTCTTCATCGGCATCTGGATCGTTGGCGGTCTCTACGCGTTGATGGGCGCCGCCTCGCTGGCCGAGCCCGGCGCGATGTTGGCCCGATCCGCGGGCCAGTACGTGATCGTCCGTCGAGGACTGGGGGAATACCCCGGATTCGTGGTGGGCTGGAGCGATTGGATCTCCACCTGCGGGCCGGTCGCACTGGGCGGCATGGTCTTCATGGAGTACCTCGAGCCGCTGGTGCCCGGGTTGGCCGGGCGGAGAGTGCCCCTCGGCGTCCTGCTGGTGCTCCTCTTTGGGCTGCTGCTCTGGCGCGGCATCCGCATCGGCGATCTCTCCCAGCAGATCCTGAGTGCGGCCAAGGCGCTGGCATTCGGCAGCCTGATCGCGGTCTGCCTCCTGGTGCCTGTGCCGGGCGGCAGCTTCGGTCCGGCGGCAATGCTGCCCTCGGGCTTCGCCCTAGTCACTGCGATCCTGCTGTCGCTGCAGTCGGTGATCTACACCTATGACGGCTGGACCGGCCCGCTCTACTTCGGTGAGGAGACCAAGAATCCGGGCCGCGACATCCCCCGCTCCATGGTACTGGGAGTGGTGCTGGTCATTCTGATCTACGTCATGGTCAACATCGCCTTCGTGCGCGTGCTCGGCGTGGGCCGTATGGCAGGCGATCCCTTCGTGGCGGCCAGTGCGGGCAAGGCGCTTTTCGGCGCGCGGGGCGATCTGGTGATCCGGTTGATCGTGCTGATCTCCATCCTGAGCGGGATGAACGCCTGTGCTCTGATGGCGGCGAGAGTCCTGCTGGCCATGAGCCGTGACCGGCTGCTTCCCTCGGGGTTGAAGACGGTGAACCCGGGCGGCACCCCGAGCGTGGCTCATTGGACCAGCATCGGCGTCGCGGCCGGTTTGATCGTTACTGGAACCGTCGAATCCGTGCTCGCCCTCTGCGCTTTCTTCTTCGTGGTCAATTACACGCTGTCATTCATCAGTGTGTTTGCCCTCAGGCGGAAGGAGCCCGACACGCCCAGACCGTTCCGCGTGCCGGGGTTCCCATTCACTACCGGTCTCGCGCTCGTTGGCTCGCTGGCATTCCTGGCGGGATCGGTGGTCACTGACTGGAGTCACAGCTGGAAATCCATGGTTCTACTGGCCCTGAGCTATCCGGTGTACCGCATTGCAGTCGCCAGACGCCAGACGCCAGATGCCAGACTCTAGCCGCTAGACTCTAGCCTCTAGACCAGACCATGCACTTGACCCGTGCCATCATCCGACCACCCGCCGCCACCTTCGCCACCGGGATCACGTCATCCGATCTCGGCCCGCCCGACCTGGGGCTCGCGCTGGAGCAGCACGAAGCGTACTGCCGGACGCTGGAG
>DATFQK010000219.1:0-4312 GCA_035264345.1 Gemmatimonadales bacterium
CTGTCTGCCGCTCGAGGGAAGATCGCTAAGCTCAGGAAGCCGATCAAACAGGTCTCCCAAGCCGTCGAAAAGGCCAAAGAGGAAGTGACCGGGGCAGACCAGGGGAAAAAGGGACAGGAAAATCAGAAAGCGCAGGCACCCTCAGCCGAGGGTGGAGGATTCATCTCTCCAGTCGTGGGCCGGGTATTCGCGACCACAACCGGGATCCTGAGCACGCTGCTCCAGACGATCGTCATCCTGTTCGTGGTGCTGGCGACGGGTGATCTGCTCAGCCGGAAGCTGGCGCTGCTGATGCCGCCGCAGAAGAAAGGAACTCGCGAGGAGACCGTAGCCGAGGCTGAGTCAGTGGTGCGGCGGTATCTGGTGGTGACCCTGCTGCTGAGCGGAGGACAAGCTGTAGTCGTCGCCCTGGTCTTCATGGCCCTCGGCATGCCATCACCGATCCTCTGGGGGGTGCTGACATTCCTGCTGGAATGCCTTCCCTATATAGGCGCGCTGATCATGGTGGGCTTGATCACGGTCGCTTCCTTTGCCGCCTTTGATACCCTGGGACAGATCGTTCTGCCTCCGCTGGCCTACATCACCATCTCGAGCATACAGAACAACCTGGTAAGTCCGTTTGCCTACGGAAGCGGCCTGCGGCTGAATCCTCTGGCCGTCCTGATCATCGTCATCATCGGCTGGTTCTTGTGGGGGCCGGCGGGCGCGTTTGTGGCAGTACCTCTACTGGCGGCCGTCAGAGTCTTTGCCGAGCGCTCCAGTACGAGCTCGCAGCTGGCGGAGGTGCTGAGTGACTGAGCCGGTACCCGCAGTTCAAACGGCCGCCGAGCTCCTGGCCTCAGCCCGTTCCGGCAGGGTGCATTGGGTTGTGGTAATGACCCGCTCGCCGCGGGAGGGCGAGAAGGTTCCGGCCGGCGCGGTTCTATTGACGCGATTCTGGCATCCGCGGGATCATTGCTGGAGCGAGAACGCGTTCGAATCGTTGGACCACGCGCTGCGGTTGTTCGTGGACGAAAGCGGGTGGGTGCTGCGGCAGCAGCAGGCGTTGGACGGGCCCCACGCCCATGAACTGATCTTCGAGGCCCGGCGGGAAGACTTCAGCCGGCCGAGCACGGAACAGATCCTTCAGGACGTGGGGCTCTCGCCTCAGGAGGTAGCCAAACTGCTCGACCGGCCGAAGCCCGAAGCCTGACTCAGCTTTCTCCCCGGCCGGTCTTGTGGCGGAGCTCATCGATCTTCTTGGAGGCTTCCGCCTTGGTGAGATCCTCCTCGACGTCTTCCCCGGCCTCAGTAGCCAGGGTGTTCAGGTAGGACTCCTGCGCCCCAGTCATTGGCTCTTCACCGGTAGTCCAATCGTCGGGATCCTTGATGGTGTTCGACTGATCCTGCGCTGCATTCCGGTTTTTATCAGTCTTGCGCGACATCGTGTTTCTCCTTGCCTGTTAGCCCATCTCCAAACTGCCCCCGAAAGAAAACCGAACTGCAAATTGGGTGTCAAGCCCGAAGGATGCGGCTCAGCCAGCCAGTACCCGGCCAAACACGGTTCTCAACGCCCGGCCGAACTGCTGGATCTCTTCCTCACCCAGTGCCGTGGAAAGATTGCCCACGCCGCGCGGATCGATCAGGACGCCTTCGTTGAAGAGTCCGAGAAAAAGCTGATGCCGGAGATTGGTGTCTGCCTCGAGCGTGTCCCGATAGCTCCGCACCGGCTGCCGGGTCAGGTGCATGGCGAACAGGGAGCCTAGCCCCGTGATCTGTACTGGAACGCCCGCTTCGGCAAACGCTGCGGCCAGATCGATCCGGAATGCCTCGGCCCGGGTGTTGAGATGATCGAGCACGGGTCGGGTGAGCAGCTCGAGGGTGGCCATTCCGGCCACGAGGCCGATGGGATTGGCGTTGTGACTGCCGGGATGAGGAATAACCGGCCGGCCGGCCGAGGGGTCGAACAGTGCCATAATGTCCGCCCGGCCGCCGAAGGCCCCCAGGGGAAAGCCACCGCCGATCATCTTTCCGAAAATGGTGAGATCGGGGCGTAGCCCGAAGTACTCCTGGGCGCCGCCATAGGCCACCCGGAGGCTCACCACCTCATCCAGGACCAGCAGGATCCCAAAATGTCGGGTGACCTCCTGCAGCATGTCGAGGTACGCCCTCTCCGCTGGAATCATTCCAGCTGAGCCAAGCAACGGCTCAACCACCACAGCCGCGAGGTCGCTTGCTTCTGCCTCGATCACCTTCCTGGCGGCCTCCACGTCATTGAAGGGGATGATGACCACGTTCTCCACGATCTCGGGAGGGACTCCCTTGGCGTGAGCCGACGCCCTGGGCCGGGAGCGCTGCCCCGCCTCGGTGGCAGCCGGGTGAATGCTCACCATCACGTCGTCCGCCGTGCCGTGATACCCGCCTTCGACCTTCGCGATTTTCTTCCGCCCGGTGAATGCCCGCGCCGCGCGGATGGCGTTCAGGGCGGCTTCGGTCCCCGAGTTGGTGAAGCGGATCCGCTCGATCGACGGCATTCTCTGGCACAGCAGCCGGGCGAACTCGAGCTGAGGCTCGCTGGAGCCGGGAAAACAGGTCCCCTTCCCGAGCTGCCCCTCAACGGCTTCCCTGATGACCGGATGAGCGTACCCGTGAATCAGGACGGAATGGTTGCCGGTGAAATCGAGCAGACGATTTCCATCGAGGTCCACCAGCCAGCAGCCCTCGCCCCGCTCCATCACCGCCGGGTACGGCCGATAAAACAGGGTACTGCGCGAGTCGCCGCCGGGCATGTACTGCCGCGCTTCGGCAAAGAACCGGCGCGACGCGGCGGTCTTGCGCTGGTACCGTTCCTCTTCACCAGTGGTGATCGGCGTTGCCTGGGCGGTCATGAGTCTCCTGGGGTGGTGGCGCGCGCCACGGGAATGCCGCCGAGGCACGCACTGCAAGCTCGTTGATGCCGGACCAATGGGGAAGCTCGAAGCCGTCAAAAGGCCTGTCGGTGCCGGTCCCGCTCAGCTCACAACTCCAGTGCGCGCCAGAGGTACCAGCTGGCAACACTGCGGTAGGGCCGCCATCGCTCCCCGCGTCTCACCATGGTTGCCGTCTCGGGCAGTTTGCCTCGCAGAAACACCAAGCCGAACCCCTTCCGAACTCCGAGGTCGGTCACCGGAAACACGTCCGGACGCCCCAACCGAAACATCAGCAGCATCTCCACTGTCCAGCGACCGATGCCACGAACCTGGGTGAGGCGCTGAATGATCTCCTCGTCCTCCATTCGGCGGATGCGGGCGAGTGAAGGTACGGTCCCGTCCAGGGTCTTGCTGGCGAGATCGCGGACCGCCGCGGTCTTGGCGGTGGAGAGTCCGGCCTCGCGCAGACGCTCGGGTGGGATCGCCAGCACCTGCCCTGGGGTGGGAAACCGGCCGGGCCCGCAGGCCCGGATTGCCCGGCCGAGTATGGTCTCGGCTGCCTTGCCGGTGAGCTGCTGGTACACGATGGATCGCATCAGCGCCGAGAAGAGGCTTTGGGCCGGCCGCGGACGCATGGTGAATGGACCAGCCCGGACCATCAGCGCGCCCAACCGGGGATCGGCCTGGCTCAGGTGGTGGCAGGCGACGCCGGGATCGTAAGAAAGTCCATCGGTGCGGACGAGGTGTGCCGCGGGTGCCGGTGCAGCCATGATCAAACATACATGAGTCCGGCTCAGGCCCGGACCGCTGCCTTCAACGGATCGTGACTCAGGGCGAGGACCACGCTAGCGCCGACAACCAGCAGCGACCCGCAAACTTGCCAAGCGGTGGGCCGATCGCTGAAGACCGGCAGCGCCAGGGCATAGGTCAGCACCAGGCCAAGGCCGGAAAGAGCACTGACCGGGGCGGCACGATGCAGGGAATAGGCTCGAGTCATGGTGACCTGGCCGAGACCGCCGCCGAGCCCGGCCCCGAGCAGAAAGACCCAGTCGGCCCAGAACACGGCTCCGGCCGTCGCGATGGCGGCTACTGGAGCGGCCAGGCCAAACGAGGGACGCATAACGGCGACTATGCCGCTGAAACCCAAAGCGACGGCCAGCAGCTCCGCAGCGCTCACCCGCTCTCCCAGCAGCGGGCGGGCAAACAGCACCACGAAGATCGGAGCGCTTCCTCCGAGAGTCGCGGCGTCGCCCAGGGCAATCCGGCTGGAAGCCAGCGCGTAGAAGGTACAGATCGCGGCCAGGGTTCCATAAATGCTCCGGTGCCACGCCGCAGCTTGGTCGCCCACCCAAAGTGGGCTTCCTCGAACCCACCCCATTCCTCCCGCCATGATGGCCCCGACCACCGCGCAGCGGCGATCTCGG
>DATFQK010000220.1:0-5073 GCA_035264345.1 Gemmatimonadales bacterium
TGCAGGGCCCCCGCACCACCAACCTGTGAGACCAGCTCCGGATTGGGCGGAAGAGGCAGGGTGGAGAAAGCGTCTTGGAAGGCAGGAGGCTTTGGATTGCGCGATTCGGACTCGCAGGCCAGCAGCACTACGCACAGGACCGAGAAGAGGAGTTTTTTAGGCATAGAGGGGTGAGACTAGCGGAGTGAATTCGTTGCCGCAAGCGGGTGCGCCGCTTATGTTTCCCCAGCCGCACCGCTTTCCGCAATCTCCCATCCGCTGTTTCGAAGGAGTTCGGCTCATGGCCGGCCATAGCAAGTGGAAGCAGATCAAACGGAAGAAGGCGATCACCGACGCCAAGCGGGCCTCGTCCTGGACTAAGGTGATCCGGGAGATCACCGTGGCTGCGCGAAGTGGCGGGGGCGATCCGGGAGGTAACCCTCGCCTGCGGACGGCCATCGATGCGGCCAAGGCGGTCAACATGCCGGGTGAGAACATCGACCGCGCCATCAAGAAGGGCACCGGGGAACTGGAGGGGAGCGTCTACGAGGAGCTGACCTACGAAGGCTATGGCCCGGGGGGCGCGGCCATTTTCATCGAGGCCACTACCGACAATCCCAACCGGACAGTGGCGGAAATCCGTCACGCCTTCAGCCGGAACGGTGGAAATCTGGGTGCCACCAATTCCGTAGCCTGGATGTTCGACCGCAAGGGCCAGGTCTATCTCGACGCGGCACGCCACGACGAAGATGGTGCCCTCGAGGCGGCGCTGGAGAGCGGCGCTGAAGACTTCGTCCGCGAAGGCGACCAGTACATCGTCACCACCACCCCCTCACAGCTCCACGCGGTCGAGGACGCCCTGCGGAGCCGCGGGTTCACCATTGATTCGGCCGAACTGGCAATGGTTCCCCGCAACACGGTTCGGGTGGAAGGAGCCGACGCCGAACGCATGGTACGGCTCATGGACGTGCTCGAAGAGCTGGATGACGTCTCCAAGGTTTTCTCCAACTTCGATATCGACGCAGCTCAGCTGGCCGAGGCGGAAGCCTGAGGGCACCCCAGTGAGGGTGCTCGGCATCGATCCGGGAACTGCGGTGCTGGGATATGGGGTGGTCGACGGCGGATCGGGTCGGCATCCCGTGCTGGTCGAGTGCGGCACCGTGACCACCCCCTCTCGGGCGCCGCTACCAGTGCGCCTTCGCGTGCTCTATGAAGGGGTCACTGAGCTGCTCAGCCGCCACACTCCTGGAGCGCTGGCGGTCGAAAGCGCCTTTTACGGGCGCAACGTTCGCACCGCGGTGGTATTGAGTCATGCGCGCGGAGTGATCCTGTTGGCCGGCGAGCTCGCCCGGGTAGAGCTCGCGGAGTACTCTCCGGCCTCCGTCAAGAAAGCCATCGTGGGACGAGGCGCCGCCCTGAAGCCCCAGGTGGGGTACATGGTGGCGCAGCTCCTCCGGCTCAGCGCCCCTCCCGCCCCGGAAGACGCCGCCGATGCCGTCGCCGTGGCTCTTACCCACCTCATGATCGCCAGCCGCCGTGCCCTGTTCGCCCCGCAGGTAGCGAGCCGCCTGTGATCGCCACGTTGACCGGGCTCGTCGCCGAGCGCGATGGCGAATCGCTCGTGGTTCAAACCGATGGCGGTGTGGGCTACGCTGTCAGCGTGCCGGTCGGCGTCGCCCAACGTCTGCCATCCCGAGGCGCGCGCGTGAGTCTCTTCACCGAGTTGGTGGTGAAGGAAGATGGCTGGTCGTTGTACGGGTTCGACAGCTCAGTGGAGCGGCTGGTGTTCCGCCATCTTTTGAGCGCCAGTGGCTTCGGGCCCAAACTCGCCCTTGCACTCCTGTCGGCGCTCGGTCCCGAACGCACGGTTCGGAGCATCCAGGCCCGGGACCTGTCCACACTCAGCTCGGTGAGCGGCATCGGGCGCAAGAAGGCGGAACGGCTGGTGCTCGAGCTGCGCGATCGATTCAGCGATGTGGTGGTCGAAGCGAACCTCCCGCGAGTTGAAGGTTCGGAGGATGCGGTGCGGGCATTGGTAGGGCTCGGCTACGGCATAGCGGCGGCCGACGACGCCGTGCGTACCGCGCTGGCCGAAGGAGCGCCCCGGGAAACGCCCCAGCTCATTCGTCGGGCACTGCAGCAACTCACCCCTTCTCGTGGAGGCGCATAGGCCATGGTGACCCCAGCGACAACGGCCGAATGGATCTGCACCCGTTGCGGTGCTACCAATCGGAAGCTGGTCCCGCTCCGGACCACGCAGACCGCGGATCGATGCGTCACCTGCCACGCCGGACACGTGGTGGAGCTCGACAGCCGTCCGGTTCGGTGGCGGGCGCGGTTGGATGACTGAGTTGCCGTCTGCCGCTGACCGCATACCGCAGACCGCTTACGTTTGAGTCATGACCCGACTTCAGATCACCACTCCCGAAGCAATACCCGAGGAAAGCAGCGCCGATGCGGCCCTCAGGCCTTCACGGCTGGATGAGTTCGTGGGTCAGAGCCAGGTCAAGTCCTCGCTCCAGATTGCCATCGACGCCGCGAAGAAGCGCCGCGAAACCCTCGACCATATCCTGTTCTTCGGCCCGCCTGGCCTGGGCAAGACCACGCTGGCGATGTTGATGGCCCGGGAAATGGGTGTGCAACTTCGGACCACCTCGGGCCCGGTCCTGGAGAAGCCAGGCGATCTGGTTGGCTTGCTCACCTCGCTCACTGCCGGTGACATGCTGTTCATCGACGAGATTCACCGTCTGCGGCCGGCCCTCGAAGAGTTTCTTTACGCCGCCATGGAAGACTTCCGGATCGACGTACGGATTGCCGAGGGCCCCAACGCCCAGACCATTCCGATGACACTGGAGAAGTTCACCCTCATCGGTGCGACTACCCGCTTCGGCTTGCTGACACCTCCCATGCGAGCCCGCTTTGGGATCGTCGAACGGTTGAGCTTCTACCCGGCAGATGAGCTCCGCCAGATCGTGGCCCGCTCGGCCGCGATTCTGGGCGTGCCGATCGAGCCGGCTGGCGCCGATGAGATTGCCCGCAGGAGTCGGGGAACGCCGCGGATCGCCAACCGCCTCCTGCGCCGAGTCAGGGACTACGCGGAGGTCAAGGCAGATGGCACCATCACCTTTGACGTGGCCGTCTCCGCCCTCGCGCGGCTCAACGTGGATGAATTCGGGTTGGACGACATGGACGCCCGGATTCTCAGCACCATCATCGAGAAATTCAGCGGCGGTCCGGTGGGACTCGGCACTGTGGCCGTGGCGGTGGGCGAAGATGCCGGTACCCTGCAGGATGTCTACGAGCCCTACCTGATTCAGCAGGGCTTCCTCGAGCGCACCCCTCGCGGGCGGTGTGCAACCGCGTTGGCCTATCGCCGGTTCGGACTCAAGCCGCCCGCAGTCCAAGCGACCATCTTTGACGGCTGAGCACCTCCAGACCTCCGATTTCGATTACCACCTTCCGACCGAGCTGATCGCCCAGAAACCATCGTCCGACCGGGGGCGAAGTCGGCTTCTGGTCCTGCGACGCACGGCCGGGAACCAGGCGGTGCTGGAGGATGCCTGGTTTGCCGACCTTTCCCGCCTCCTCTCCCCCGGCGATCTGCTCGTACTCAATACCACCCGGGTACGGCATGCTCGGCTGCTGGGCACGCGCCAGTCCGGCGCGCGAGCGGAAATACTCCTGATCCATCCGGGACCGGCAGACACCTGGATCGCGATGGGAAAACCAGGGGCCGCGCTCCGGCCGGGCAAACGGGTGCGACTCGGGGAGGACGCAGCGGTGGAGACGGTGGAGGTCCTCGGCGATGGAAACCGGCTGGTGCGATTTGTGGGGCTGTCTGCAGCTGAAGCCATGGCGCGTTACGGCCAGTTGCCACTGCCGCCGTATATCCAGCGCGCTCCAGATCAGGAAGATGAGGTCCGCTATCAGACGGTCTATGCGCAGGCAGACGGAAGCGTTGCCGCTCCCACCGCCGGACTCCATTTCACACCGTCCCTGCTTCATAGTCTCCGCTCGGCCGGCGTTCTGATCGAAGGCCTGGACCTGCAGGTTGGGCCGGGCACCTTCAAGCCGGTGGAGGTTGAGGACCCGGAGCGGCACGAGATGCACCCCGAACGCTTCGAGATCGGCGCCCAGCTGGCCGATTGTGTTGCGCAGGTGCGCGCGCGGGGTGGCCGAGTCTGGGCGGTCGGTACCACCGTGGTTCGTGCCCTCGAGAGCGCGGCGCTGCCCAACGGGACGCTGCAGGTCGGCAGTGCGGAAACGAGGCTCATGATCCTGCCGGGCTACACCTTTCGCGTGGTGGATCGGCTGATCACCAATTTTCATCTGCCTCGATCAACCTTGCTGATGCTGGTGTCCGCGTTTGCCGGTCGCGAGCTCATCATGGCGGCATATCGTCATGCCGTGGCGGAACGCTACCGCTTCTATTCGTACGGCGACGCAATGGTGATCATCTGATCCGGAGCCCTCGATGACCTTTTCCAATCCTGCGGGGAATGCCTCGGCTGCGGCAACCGGCTATGTCCGAGCGTTACTGGACCTCCTTGGCTCCCGTAATCCGCTCGATGTGATGGCCGAACTGGTGCCTTGGCTCGAGGCGCGGCTTCTCACCGGGTCTGAATCCGCCCTCCGGAAGCCTGAAGCCCCCGGCAAATGGTCGGTGGTGCAGGTGGTCCAGCACCTGGCCGACAGTGATCTGGTGGCGGGCTACCGCATCCGGATGGTGGTGGCCGAGAATTCCCCGCCGCTGCAAGGCTATGACCAGGACCGATGGGCCCGGGAATTTCAGTACGACCAGGTGCCGCTTGCCGCCGCGCTGGATCAACTGCGCTCGCTCCGAACCGCCAATCTGCGGCTCTGGAACCGACTGACCTCCGATCAACTCGAGCGAGTCGGAGTGCACAGCGAACGAGGCCCGAAAGCGCTGGTCACATTCTGCGGCTCATGGGAGCCCACGATCTGGTGCATCGGCGCCAAATCGACAGGATTCTGGCCTCGAGTCGCTGATGTTTGAGTTCTGTCTGGAGGCCACCCAGGGTTTTGCCCGGGCGGGCACTCTCACTCTCCCCCACGGCCCAGTAAGAACCCCAG
>DATFQK010000221.1:0-2602 GCA_035264345.1 Gemmatimonadales bacterium
CTATTTGCTGACACGGAAGAGGTCACAGGTTCAAACCCTATCGCGCCCACCAACATGACGCTGACCAGCGGGAACGCTGGGTCAGTTCGCTGTTCGGGCCCTGCTTCCAGGGGCTGTGTACCGGATGCAGAGCGTTTCCCATGCTTAACCTTGCTGTTCAAGCACCCGCTCGGCGCCGACCCGCCCAGCCGCTCCTTCGAGCGGCACCTCTATAACAGTTCAAATCCGAGCTCCCGTGACTGCCCGATATCTGGTCCAGCCTTTAGGTCACGAGGTGACTTCCCGGGCGACCCGGAGGCCCAAGTCAATAGCTGCCGCTCCCGGCGCGACGATGTTGCGGGCACTGAGGGCATCCCGCCATCTCGGCTCCATATCGAGGCCGTGGCGGCCCAGGCTGATGAGCTGCACCCACCGCTGATCCGGCAGCAGGTCGGTCTGCTCGCACTGCTGGAGATACTCGCCGCAGATCCTCAGTTCACCGCACTCACGCTCGTACCAGCCGGGATCGTCGATCACCAAGACCGTGCAGACCTCGTGGCGCAACGCCAGCAGATTGACCCCCACCCCGGTGTAGAGCAGGGCGGCACTGCCATGCTCCAGCATGTCGCTGAGCAGGCGGGCCTCCCGGCGCCGGTAGATGGCCTGCGGATCCACCCGGCCGTCACCAGTCTCCAGCTCCTCGACGCCATAGAGCTCTTCCACGAACTCGCGGACCACGGTGGCGAACACCGAGAACTGGCCTTCCAGGAGGTCGGCAGATTCGCTCGGGATGAACGGCTGGAACATCCCGGAAGGCACGACGTGGTAGCGCCGCCGTTGCGTGGCCACGGTGCAAGAGCGGGGAGAAAGGAACATCTTGTAGCCATCGAAGGAGCGGTTGCGGACCCGAACGATCGTCAGGGTCGACACCCCCAGCGCGGCCGAGCGCCGATGGCCGTCAGCCACCGGATCGGCGACGCGCTCGTGCAGCCAGGCTCGCCGCTCCAGCCTCGGCCAGACCGTCGCCGGGTCGGAGTCCGGCCAAGCGGCGTAGGCCTCCATCAGCTCCGGGTCGAGCGCCTCGGACGTGCTAAGCGAGTGGAAGTAGGTGCCGAGCTTGCAGTCCAGCCGCAGCCGGCCGTTGTCGTCCCTGGTCATGGAGGCCAGGTCGTACGTGAGCTGGTTCCAGGTGTCGAGATGCGCCCGCTTGCCGGCATGGATCTCGCGGAGCTGGCGGTCCCACTCCTCCAGGCGCCGCTCAAAGTCCCGTTCTCCTCGGGGATCACACCCCTCCCAGTAGTGCCAGCGGCGTACATCAGGTGGCGGGTTCGAGAGGTCGAGCGTCCCGAGCGGCGCCTCGACGTCCATCCACTGCTCGCGCGGTGCTAGCTCTGCCCACACCGGCAAGGGCTTGGCCTCGTCACCGAACAGTCGCACCACCGGATAGCCGGGATATGCGGCCTCGAAGAAGTGGTAGAGGCCAGGACCGTCCAGGGCGCGGCCGTGCCACTCTTCAGGCGACATCCGGACTGGCGCGGCGTGTCGTTCTGGTGGGGCCGGCAGGGCCTGGTAGGCCGCCATTGCCCGCTCGCGCAGCTCGTCGGTTGGTGCCAGAGCGCAGTAGCGCTGGTGAGTGGCCTCGTCCGGACGCTCGGCAGCGGCCTCGAATCGGGACACCGTCGAGACGCTCCAGCCGACCAGCCGCCCGAGCGCCTGCTGCGTCTCACCCCGCTCGTCGCGGATCTCCCGGAGCACCTGGGCGTATTGCTGCTCTTCCTCAGCGACACCTTCAGCGAAGGCAGCCCGTTTGCGTCCCATTCAGCCTCACCGCTCTCCCCTGCCCATCCGGGGTTAAGGGCTCCTCCATTTTTCCCCACGGGGGCTAACGTCAGCCTACTGGCAGCGTCCATGAGCTACAGCCGATCGTTCGGCGAAAGGCGACGGTGGGCATCTCGGGCGCACGCATCGGCAGCCGAGGCGCCGTAGCGGGCGAGCATCTCGCGGGACCGCCAGCCCGCGATGCGCATAAGGTCGACCTCGGTGCCGCCGGCGCTGAGCCACTCGTGGGCGAAGGTGTGCCGGAACATATGGGGGTGCAGGTCGGGGATACCGGCCTGGCGGGCGCGGCGGTCAAGCAGATCCCGCAGCCCGGAGATGGTGAGCGGCCCCCGCTGGCTGATCCATAGGGCCTCAAGGTGAGCGAGCCGGTGTCGTGACCGGACGCGTAGGTAGCGATCCAGGGCCAGGGCAGTCTTGCGGCCGAAGGGCAGGGCCCGCTCCCGCCCACCCTTGCCGATCACCCGGACCACGTCGTACTCGAAGTCGAGGTCCTCGAGGCGCATGCCGAGTAGCTCGGCGCGACGCGGCCCCGCGTCTAGCAGCACCATGAGCAGGGCGGTGTCGCGGCGACCCTCGAAGTCCTTGCCGCCGCAGACGGCGAACAACGTGCGCAGCTGGGGCTCGGTCAGCACCGCGACGGGCTGGTCCGGCACGGCCGGCGGCTTCATCTTTGCCATCGGGCTGGGCAGGTCGTCTTCCTCCTCCAGCCAGCGGTAGAAGGCGTGCAGCCCGCGGTAGCGGTTGTGGGCGGTGGCCGGCTTCCAGCGCTCCAGGAGCACGGCGA
>DATFQK010000222.1:0-4712 GCA_035264345.1 Gemmatimonadales bacterium
ATTTTGATGCGGGTGGAGATAGACACCGAGCCAATGGCCGGTGACAGGTGAAACGCGGCGAGATGCGGATCGGGGTTGTGATCCACGATGAGATGGATGCCCTTCGCGTACCGATCATCGCTCATCGGCAGGTCGCTTTCGATGATGACCGGAACGACCCGGCCATCCTCGGCCACGACAGGCATGTCCAACTGCACGTGTCCCCGGCGAATGGGACGCCCCCCGAATAGCTGCTTCAGGATACGCGCGACTTCCTGATTGGGTACTTCGGGGTCTTCGGGCCCGAGATCGAGCCCGGTTGTGGCCAGGAGCCGTTCGGTGCGCGAGGTCAGCAGGCCGGTCAGGGCCAGGGCGCAGGAACGGAAGAAGGCTCGACGCTCACTCATGAATGCAAGGTCGGACGGGGTCCTGCCCAAGTCAAGCGAGCCCCGCTATGGCTTCAAGTCCAGGCGGTAGGCGGCCGGATCGCGCTCGACATACGTGGCGCGAGCAGCCACCTGGCTCACGCTAGCCGAGTACTGCGAGGCCACCCGCTCATCGGCAATATGAAGCTGCGCGACGGTACCGGGGCTCAGATCGCCGGTCAGGATCACCTGCAGCGTCGTCGCGTCCGGTCGGCTGGTGTAGATGGTGTACCCAGCTGCGTCCACCGAATCCACCAGGCCGCCCGTGACGGTGAAGAGCAAGGCGCCGTCATCATTGTACGGGGTGGACAGAGAGACTTGAAGTGTCGTCGCGATCGGACCGGAGGGCTGCCCCGAACAGCCGCTGAGCATGCCCAGTGCGCCGGCCATCGCGACACCCAGGCCCAGAGGGAGCATCAAGGCCCGCTTCATCGGTCGGTGCTCCCCACTAGCTCCGCCGCTGCCGGCGCTGACGCTCGCGAACGATCCTCCGCCGCCAGAAAGTCTCCCAGGTCGTACACTCCGTTTCGGTTCCCCAGCGCATCGAGATATACTGCCTCCTCCGGCCGCAGGTTCGCCGTGCCGAAGAGCGCGTCGGCGGCGCCGGTCAGCTGTACCTCCTGAATGGCAATGAAGTTTGCCGTGAGGTCGAAGGGGTGCTGCATGATCAGCGTCAGGGTGTCACTCGCGGTGGTGGTGTCACCGCTCCAGCCGAGAAACACGGCTCCGGGTTGCGGGTTGGCCCGGAGCGACGCCAGCAAGCCCTCGGCGAGAAATACTCCGGTGCTGATGTCTGCCCCGACTGGCGAGGTGATCGCGGTTCCGGTCGCGCCCAGTACGCTGGTCCGCAGACGATGGGCCGCTGCCACCCGAGCCACTACCGTATCCGGCTGCTCCCCGTTGCTGATGCTGTGGGTCCGGGCCCCTCCGTCACTCCAGGCCAGAAACTCGAACTTGGTTCGGCCCGAGTCATCGAGCTGGGTCGAGTCGACCGCCAGCTCAACGGAGCTCCCCGGATTGAAGAACTGGTCGATTCTCGAAACCGCCGTGCCGTTTACTCGAATCCGGGCCGGAGGGTGATCGGCAGCGAACACGGAGCGGTAAGGTATGTATCGGAACGCAATGCTTCCGCCCGGAGTGATCTGGGCAATGTGGTCCAGACAGAAGTGAGCGAAGACCCCCTGGTTGTCGGTAACCGCGGGTCGGGTCGTGCGGCAGACGGAGGTGTTCCCGGTCGAGCCCGGATAGCTATCGCCCTTATCCCCTCGGTTCCCGCGACCGGCAAGCCCGAGATCGTTGCGGCCATCGGCCTGCACCAGAGCGACGCCATGAGTTGCTCCCGAATTCACCCGGTTGTCCTGATCGAACCCATGCTGGTCGATCTGGCCCTGATCGATGTGCCAGACCAGCAATCCGGGTGACTTCTGGCGCAGACCAAAGTCGGGATTCATCTGCGCAGTATCGCTCTCCTGGGCCTGCCGGTTCTCCAGCAGGTAGAACTCATCGGTGCCGGGCACCGGGAAGTACAGAACGGTGTCGGAGCTCGTTACCGGCCCCAGCACCACGTCCCGGCCGGAAGCCAGCGTGTCAACGGAGACCCAGCCCATCTCGAAGAGGGACCAGGCCTCGTAGCGCGATGGACTGTAGGGGCGCGCATAGTTGCCGCTGCCCATCAGCCCCCACTCTCCGATTCCCTGGGTGGCGAGGGAGCTATTCAACTCGGTGTCGTACAAATCGGGCAGGCCGAAGGTGTGCCCCGTCTCGTGGGCTACCGTCCCGATCGGCATGGGGGCCAGCACATCGCAGGCGGTGGTGCCTCCGAGTGCGCTCTGCATGATGTAGTCGTCGACCTTGAGAAACTCGCCCGGGTGACCGGTCCACGGTGTGCGCGTGACATAGGGAGATCCTCCGTTCCATGCCCGGATGATGAAACGGTGAGCCCAGATGTGGAGAGAACCAGGACAGGCTCCGTCCTGGTCCGCTTGCAGGAACGTGACAAAATCGACGAACCCGTCGTCATCGCCCGAGTTGGGCTGGCCGTCGGGTCCATCGTTATCGAATTGGCCCCACATGTTCGCGGTAGCGGTAGGAAGGGAGACCTTGTCCAGTGCCCCGATCAGCAGTTCGCCCATCCGGCTGACTGCGCGCGACGGACAGGGCGCGAGCACACCGATCCCGTTGCAACCATCCTCATAGTACGTGTCCGTCGTGTCGGCGATCACCCAGGGAAACACTCGGCCTTCCACGGTCAGGTTCCCGTTGGAGACCTGTTCGTAAAAGGACTTGAGGCTGTAGGGACCTCCCGGCGCGGGTGAGCTGAAGAACAACTCCTCGTACCGGCTGGTCGGATAGGGCGGCGACACGTTCTTGAAGGCAATCGGAATGACCGGAATGATGATCCGGCCACTCACCCGGGAGGCATCGAAGCCGGTGGGCGCCGCGAGATTCAGGGCGCCGAAGGAGCCGGCGCGAAGCAGCCGGTGACGGGCCGTACGGACAGCCGCCACCCGCTTCCGCCAGGCACCATCCCGGCGAAAGTCAAAGCCGCGAACTTCGAACTGACCTCTCTGAGCACGAGGGAATTGCGCCTGAAGGGGACCCGGAGCGAGCAGCACAATCGCGCACGCTACCGTCACCCAGCGAGACACACCGAGCAACAAGCTGCACCTGTGGTTGGGACCGGGAAAAAGTAAACTGGTGTACGTCCGGATCACAGGCGGTGCAGCCGTTCTGCGCCTGCCACCCTAATCCGGGCGGCTTGTGCCGTCCCCCCCGGCAGCACTAGTTTAAGCCTTTCCTAGACATAGTGATGTGGGGATTACTGACCTCCACTCGTGCCGAGGTACTGTGGCTACCCAAGAACTTCAGCAAGTCGCGCTGTTCGAGAAGTGCCGTCAATTCACGAAAGCGCGTGAGTTGCAGGCCGTCGGGCTGTATCCCTACTTCAATCCGATTTCGGAATCGGAGGACACCGTCGTGGTTATTGACGGTCAGAAGCGGATCATGCTCGGATCGAACAACTACCTCGGTCTTACCCACCATCCCAAGGTCCTCGAGGCCGCTTCCCGCGCGCTCAGTCGCTATGGCTCAGGCTGCACCGGCAGCCGTTTCCTCAATGGAACTCTCGATCTTCACGAACAGCTGGAGGGTGCGCTGGCCGAGTTTGTCGGCAAGGAAGCCTGTCTGGTGTTCTCCACCGGGTATTCCGCCAATCTCGGTCTGATCTCCGGACTGGTCGGCCGGGGTGACGTGGTGTATCTGGACAAGCTGGACCACGCCTCGATTGTGGACGGTGCCAAGCTCTCCTATGGAGAAACCGAGCGCTTCAACCACGGGGATCTGGCCAACCTGGAGCGCCGGATAGAGCGGAACGGCTCGGAACGCGGCGCCATGATCGTGGTGGACGGCGTCTACTCCATGGAGGGGAACATCGCCGACGTTCCGGCGCTGTCACGGATCGCGCGGAAGCATGGTGCCGCGCTGGCGCTGGACGACGCGCATGCGCTCGGCGTGTTGGGCCCGAACGGTGACGGCACCGCGGCACACTTCGGGATGACCGAGGACGTGGATATCATCGCAGGGACGTTCTCCAAGTCACTGGCTTCGATCGGCGGCTTCGTCGCCGCTTCCGATAACGTCGTGCATTATCTCCGCCACCACAGCCGTCCGCTGATCTTCACCGCCTCTCTTCCGCCGGCTAATACAGCAGGTGTTCTCGCCGCGCTCGAGGTGCTCCAGCGGGAGCCCGAACGGCGCGATCGGCTGTGGGCCAACACCCGTCGGCTGCATGACGGGTTCCGGCAGCTCGGGTTCGATATCGGGCCTACGGAGACCCCGATCGTCCCGGTTCTCATCGGTCCGCTGGAGAAGACCTTCCTCATGTGGCGCCGGCTCTTTGATGCGGGCGTGTTTACCAACCCGGTGGCCCCTCCAGCCGTGCCGCCGTCGCAGTGCCGGCTGCGGACCAGTCTCATGGCAACCCACACGTTCGAGCAGATCGATTTTGCCCTGGAGCAGTTCGCGGTGATCGGCAGGGACCTGGGGGTCATTTGACCGATCGCCTTCGCGTCCAAGCGGCGCGCGAAGGGCGAGAGCTTCAACAGTTCATCGATCTGCCATACCGGCTGCATGCGCGGGACCCTCTGTGGGTCCCGCCTTTGCGTCGGGACGTGGCGACGCTCCTCTCCCGTACCAAGAATCCCTTCTTCGAGCACGCCGAAGCCGAGTACTTCATCGCGATGCGGGGTGATGAGGTCATGGGCCGTATTGCGGGAATCAGTAATCGTCTGCACAACGAGACCCACGGCG
>DATFQK010000223.1:0-4020 GCA_035264345.1 Gemmatimonadales bacterium
TGGCGGGAACGCCCAGATCCTTGGCGGCTTCAAGCGTACGGTGATCGGGATCGATGAAGAGGCTCACCCTGATTCCGGCCTGGTCCAGCCGCCGGATGGTGTCTCGAAGACGTGCGGCAGGGCGGCTGAGATCGAGACCTCCTTCGGTAGTGATCTCTTCCCGCCGCTCCGGCACCAGGGTGGCCTGATGGGGGCGCAGCCGGCAGGCGAGATCTACCACATCGGGACTGGTCGCCAGCTCCAGGTTGAACACCTTGCTGCTGGCGTTGAGGCGCTCCACGTCGTGATCCTGAATGTGCCGCCGATCCTCCCGGAGGTGGGCGGTGATGCCGTCGGCGCCGGCTTCCTGGCAGAGCAGGGCCGCGGCCACCGGATCGGGCTCGTCGGTTTTCCGTGCTTCTCGCACGGTGGCGACGTGATCAATATTGATGTAGAGCCGCGTCGGCCTCATTGCTCGCTGCTCCGGAGCCGGTTATGTTCGCTGCCCAACCTCTGACGCGTGAGACCCTTGTGACCATACACCGATGCTGCTGGAGCGCGATCCTGGTGCTGTCCGCGTGCGGTGGTGGCTCGGCGCCGGTCCAGCCCGCTCGCTCGGCCTCCACCGCGGTTCAAGGATTCATGCAGGCCGTGGCCGACAGCAACCTGGGTAAGATGGCGAGCCTCTGGGGTACCACCAACGGTCCCGCCTCGAAGACGCGGCAGCCCCCCGATTACGAGCGGCGCATCGCCATCATGCAGGCCTACCTCCGAAACGATGGTTTCCGCATCATGTCAGATGTCGCAGAAGCGGAAAAGCGTCGCGCGCTGCAAGTTCAGATTCGGCGGGAGACCTGCACCTGGACGGTGCCCTTTGAGACCGTGACCACCGCCGACGGATCCTGGGTGGTCACGTCTGTCGATCTCGCTGCTGCCGGGAATCCGGCCCGTCCCTGCGTCGAAGGTGCGACCGGAGACAGCCTGCCCAAGCAGTAACGGGGAACCTCCAGTCGCCTCTCCGCTGTTATCTTCTAGTCAGTCAGCTCGAGCAGGATGCCGGATGTTGCCTTGGGGTGGATAAAGGCTATCCGGCGCCCAGCCGCTCCGATGCGGGGAATTTCGTCGATCAGACGGTAGCCTGCCGCGCGGCAGGCCTCGAGGGCCGCATCCAAATCGGGAACCCGGTAGCAGATATGATGGATGCCCGGCCCTCGCTTTGCCAGAAACCTGCCTACCGGTGTATCCGGTGAGTTCGGTGACATCAGCTCGATGTCTGACTCGCCAAATCGAAGTGAGAGGATGGTTGCTCCGTCGGCTTCTTCCGGCGGGTGCGGCTCGATCCCGAGCACATCACGGTAGAACGCGAGCGCCGCCTCGAGATCACTGACGGCGATACCGACGTGAGCAATACGTGCGTGGTTGAGCACCGATTCCTCCAGATCTTGCAGGGCCTACAACATCACAGGAGAATAATTAGATGGGCGCAACGAATACCTCGGCCGTACATGTAAGCGATGCCTCTTTCGGCACGGAAATCGAGCAGGCGGATGGGCTCGTGCTGGTTGATTTTTGGGCAACCTGGTGTGGTCCCTGTCAGATCGTGGCGCCTATCCTGGAGCAGCTGGCCGGCGAATACGCCGGAAAGGCCAAAGTCGCAAAGGTGGACGTGGATGCCAACCAGCGCACCGCCATGCGCTTCAACGTTCGATCCATCCCGAGCATCCTCTTCTTTAAGAACGGGCAGCACGTGGACACCGTGATCGGTGCGGTGCCCAAAGCGACGCTGGAAGGCAAGATCAAGCAGCATCTGTCTTAGCAAGACGGGAAAGTCGGGAAGGACGGGAAGGTTATGAGGGACAGGAGCAAAGGCAACTAGGCGCATCCGCCTTTCAGCCGTATTGCCGGTCCGTCATACCTGCCCGTCCTTCCCGCCCTTCCGTCCTTCCCATCCTATGATCCCTGGTACCCTCTACGTCGTCGCCACTCCGCTGGGCAACCTCGGTGATTTGTCCAGTCGAGCCATCGAGATACTCCGGGCCGTTCCGGTGGTGGCGGCAGAGGACACTCGCAGAACCCGCGGGCTCCTGACGCACCTGGGTGTTGCCCCGACACTGCTGAGCTTTCACGCCCACTCCGGCGATCATCGCTCGGACAAGCTGCTCGATATTCTGCGCTCCGGTCGAGACGTAGCCCTCGTCTCCGACGCCGGAACACCTACCGTAAGCGACCCGGGCGCCGAGCTGATCTCGCTGGCCCGGTCGGTCGGCATCGCGATTGTACCCATCCCAGGAGCCTCGGCCGTCTCCACGGCACTCTCGGCATCCGGCTTTATCGGAGACCGCTACCTGTTCCTTGGCTTCATACCTCGAAAAGGCCGCGACCGGGTCCGGCTGCTGACGCGTGCCGCTACTGAGGAGTGGAGCGTCGTGTTCTATGAGGCCCCGCCCCGGTTGGCCGGGTTGCTGGCGGATTTGATGCCGCTCACGGGCGGTAGCCGGCGAATCGTGGTGGCCCGCGAGCTCACCAAGCTGCATGAGGAGATTCGGGCCGGAACGGTGGCTGAGCTGGCTGACTACTACGCGGAGACCCCCGTTCGGGGTGAAATTACCGTGGTCCTCGAAGGCACCGGGGTTCCCCCGGCCGAGCCCGATCGTACCGAGGACGCGACCGAACAGGCCACGACGCTGCTGGCTGAGGGCCTGACTCGCCGCGAAGTGGTCCGGAGGCTCACTGAGTCCATGGGCATTCCCCGGAACGAGGCCTACAAGCTGGTCATGGAGCTTCCGTGATTCGATCGCTCCTTCCACTGCTTGTTGCCGCCGGCCTGGCGCCACTCCCGCCGGCGCCGCCGGTGATGACCATCGGCCGCCTGCACTATGACGGAGGCGGCGACTGGTACGCGAACCCCTCCAGTCTTCCCAACCTGCTCACCGCGCTCAGAACCCGTACTGCCCTTCGCGTGGCCCCAGAGGAAAAGGTCATCACCCTGCGGGAGGACGACCTGTGGAATGTGCCGTACATTTATATGACCGGTCACGGCAACGTGCACTGGAGCGACGAGGACCTTCGCACGCTGCGTCGTTATCTGGAGCAAGGGGGATTTCTTCACGCCGACGACAACTATGGGATGGACGCCTCGATTCGGCGCGAGCTGGGCCGGCTCTTTCCCGATCACCCCCTGGTCGAAGTTCCCTTCGATCATCCGATCTATCATCTGGTCTACGACTTTCCCAAGGGCATCCCCAAGATTCACGTCCACGACGGGAAGCCGGCGCAGGGCTTCGGGATTTTCCTCGACTCCCGACTGGTCGTGTACTACTCCTATCAATCAGATCTCGGTGACGGCTGGGAAGATCCCGAGGTGCACCATGATCCTCCGGAGAAGAGAGAGTCGGCGCTTCGGATGGGTGTGAACCTGTTCGCCTACGCCGTGGGATACGGCGGGTGACGGCGCCGGCGACGCAGCAGGAGCTTTACCATCTGGTCCAGCCACTAAGGAGCCGGAGTTGGCTGGCCTGGATCGCCTTGGGGCTGGGTACCGCAGCCCTTCTGCTGGGCGGCTCGGCCTGGTTGGTTCGGCTCGGCTGGCTCACGGTTCCCTACTGGGTACTGGCCGCCTGGGGACTCGCCCTCCTGGGACTTGCCGCCATCGCCTGTCTGGCCTGGCGCAACCAACGCCAGCTGACTCCGCCGTCTCTGGCCCGGAGTCTGGAGGACCTCGGTGCCTGGCGTCGGGGAAGCTTGACGGCGCTGCTGGACAGCTCGGCGTCCGGCACCAGCCACGCGCTGTTTCAGCTGGCCGACCGCACCCAGGCCGACGAAATCCGCGCGCGCGGTCAGGCGGCATTGGAGCCCATCGCTCGTCCGGTTCAAGCGCTGCTGCTGGGAAGCTGGGTTTTTCTGCTGATCGGAATCCTGGCCTTTACGTCGGCGGGGCCGGTCAAAGGCGTGGCTGCTGCGCTTTGGTTCCCCGGCAGGGCGTGGGAAGCCACCGTTGCTCCTGTCAGGTTGCGAGCCGAGCGATCCACAGTTGATCGTGGT
>DATFQK010000224.1:0-6670 GCA_035264345.1 Gemmatimonadales bacterium
ATCCTCGGTGATCACGGCAAGATCGTGGTGGACGACAGCGCGAGGGCCACAGTGATGCGGCTGACCAAGCCCGAACGTGAACTCAGCGAGACCATAGATCCACAGGACGTACCGAAGGTACTCAGCCGCCAGCTAAATCCGGCCGACTTCTACTCGTCCGAGGTCATTGAGTTCGAGCGCCGATCCAGGAGTCAGCACGCCGGAATTCTGGAGAACTTCGCCGCCAACATTCTGACTGGCACTCCTTTGATCGCACCTGGAGTCGAGGGCATCAATAGCGTCCGACTAGCGAACGCATTTCATCTGTCGAGCTGGACTGGGCACGAGGTGCCATTCAACTTCGATGATGATCATTACCTGGCCGAGCTGAACAACCGGATTCGAGAAGAAGGCCTCTTTCCCGAGCGGGAATAGGAGCTCGCGTCCGTCTCGGGCTGTCACTTGACAGATGTCACCGATCGCGAGGCGGTCACCGAGCTAGCCGACAAGATCATCACGCTCGCGGCCAAGGCGGCGGTCAAGCTGTTCAACGAAGGCCTCTACGCCTAGTTGCGGGGGAACCTCCGCGCTACTTCACCGTTACCGTGACGCAATCGCTACGGAGTTCAGACCCGCTATCGACCAGCCAGAACACCACGTCGAAGCGAGTACCGGAGACGAAGGGGTCACCCCGATGCAGCTCGACGTGCACCGCGCCCGCACCACCGGCCGACGTGACGAGTGTGCCAGTGAACAACGGGCCGGAGGCTTCCGTGCAGTCTCCATCCGGGATCAGGTCCACGGCTCGGTAGACCGTGTACTCCGTGCGCGGGCTCGCGTCGTGGACGTTTACCGTGACCTCAACCGCGAACGTTCCATGATCCTTCGCAGAGGGAGCGATCAGTACCTGGCCCGATCCTGTACCCGACACCGCCGTCAGCGCCGCCTGGGCGCCCGTAGGCTCTGCCACTGCGGCTGTTGGAAACGAGAGCAAGGCCATTCCTGCGACTGAGCCAACGAGCCCGGCAACCGACTTCTTATTGGGCAGGACCATATTCTTCTCTCTCCGTGGAGGTTGGTGCCGCGCATATCTTGCCAGCGACAGAAATACATGTCCATGAATTCCAGACACTCGGGAATGTTTAGCTTAGATTCCGTCCCCTCCGACCTCGGGTGGTGCGGGGCTCGCTCGGGTCGAGCCGCTACGCTACGGCCTCCGGCCCCGCGACGGGGCAACTCAAGTGTCGATTGCCTGGCCCTCCGCGACTCTCGGACAGTCAGCGGGAATAGCGGAGGGAAACTATTTGGAATGGCCGGAATGTGATTGTTGCGGCGGTCGGGTCGGACCAGCTTTGCCCGATATCAAGCGGGCGTTCGAGCAGATCAACCGTTTGCACCGAGCGGACCGGGAAATCGATGTTCACCGTGGTTCGGGCCCGGCCACCGGTTGCTGCGTAAAGCCGCACAATGACATCACCACTGCGATCTTCAGCGAGCTTGACCGCTTCCACGACCACATCGGCACAGTCGACCGTCACCAGCGGAGTGACCGCCTCCCTTCCTTGAACGCCACGGAGGGGCAGGTTGATCGCATAGCCCCCCCGCACGGCATCGAGAATCGACGCACCGGGGACCACGGCGTAGCGCAGCCGGTGGTGGCCCTGGTCGGTTTCCGGGTCTGGCCACAGCGGCGCCCGCAACAGCGACAGCCGGACCGTTGTGGTGGTGCCCCCCTCCGGCCGGATATCCCGGCTCACATCGTGGCCGTAGGTCGAGTCGTTCACCACGGCCACCCCATATCCGGGCTCCCCGACGTGGATGAACCGGTGAGCGCAAATCTCGAATTTGGCCGCGTCCCAGCTGGTGTTCTCATGAGTCGGCCGTTTGATGTGGCCGAACTGAGTTTCCGAGCTCGATACGTCAGCTCGCAGGTCGAAACCGAAGGACGCCTTCAGGAACTTTTCCCGCTCCCGCCAGTCGACGTCGAGCTGGATGTCCAGAACCGCCGATCCCGGAGAGAGCGTTACCAGCTGGTCGAAGGAGGAGGCACCATGACGACGAATAGTGCGGACCCCGGCCACGCCCCCGTCTAACGCCACGACCTCCGACGATTCTGCGGACAACAGGTCGGTGCGCGTGTGGCGGTAGAAGGCGTCGACATCCCAGGCATCCCAGTCGTTCGGCATGTCTGGATGTAATTGCAGCAGGCTCCCGTAAGCTCCCGGGGCGATAGCCTCGCGCCCGGTCGTTTGATCAATTAGTGAGGTGATCAATCCGATGGGGTCGAGCCTGGCTTGCAGCTGACCGTTCCTCAATAAGAACCCCTGTGAATCCTGCTCCACCGAAGCGGGTTCGGCGCCCTCCGCGAGGGCTCCGCCGCCCATGGCCGGCACTCCAGCGCGGGGGTACGGGCCGGCATTGAACACGATCTGACCCGTTCCCGGGTCGGCTGCATCCGCACGTTCGATCGCTTCGAGTGAGTTCATGATCAGCTCGGTCAGCTCATCCCCGATCGCCTCGTACGTCGCGCGCGTCTCTCGGTTCACCCAGGCGATCGAAGAGCCCGGCAAAATGTCGTGAAACTGGTGCAGCAGGACCGTCTTCCACAGCCGGTCCAGCTTCTCGTATGGGTACACCGCTCCGGTCCGGACTGTGGCTGTTGTGGCCCACAGCTCGGCTTCACGGAGCAGGTGTTCACTGCGCCGATTGCCCTGCTTGACGAGGGCCTGGGATGTGTACGTGCCCCGGTGCAGCTCCAGGTACAACTCGCCCGACCAGACCGGGGGATCGGCATAGTCCGCCTCAGCCCGAGTAAAGAATGCAGCGGGCGACTCGATCCGCACTTGCGGGGAGCCCTCGAGGTCCGCGGTGCGCCGAGCCCGCTCCAGCATCTCCCGAGTCGGACCGCCGCCGCCATCTCCCCAGCCGAACGGCGCCAGCGAGTGGTTAGCCCGGGCCCGGTCGGCAAATTGCCGGCTAGCCAACGCGAGTTCAGCACCAGACAGATCCGAGTTGTAGGTGGCAACCGGCGGGAAATGGGTGAAGACCCGCGTTCCGTCGAGACCCTCCCATAAGAACGTGCTGTGCGGAAAACGATTCGTCTGGTTCCAGGAGAGCTTCTGCGTCAAGAAGTAGCGCGAGCCGGACAGGGCGATCAGCTGCGGCAAACCGGCTGAAAAGCCGAACGAATCCGGCAGCCAGACCTCGGCTGTGTCGATTGCGAAAGTCTCCGCGAAGTAACGCTTGCCATGCAGGAACTGCCGGACCATCGCCTCGCCGCCGGGCATGTTGGTATCGGACTCGACCCACATCCCGCCAACCGGAACGAACTGCCCGGACTGGATCTTCTCTCGAACGCGCTCGAAAACAGCCGGATGGTATTGCTCGATCCAGGCCAGTTGTTGCGCCTGAGACATGGCAAAAACGAATTCTGGATAGTCATCCATGAGCTGGACAACACCGGCACAGGTGCGGGCCACCTTGCGGACCGACTCGCGCAGCGGCCAGAGCCACGCCGAGTCGATGTGTGCATGGCCCACCGCGCTGATCTGGTGGGCGCTGGCGTTTGCCCGCTTGGCTAGCAGCGATGCCAACACCCCTCGTGCCGCCGAGGCTGTACCGCTGATGTCTCGCAAGTCGAGGACGTCTAGAGCGTCCGAAATACCGGCCCAGATCTTTGCCCGGCGTGGATCACTGAGGGGCAGTTGGGCCGCAAGCTGATCGAGGACGTCGAGGTCCGCCACGAGCTCCCGTACGACCGGGTCGACGAGAGCGAGTTGGGCTTCTCCGAGGATGTAAATAGGTTCCCGCGAGGCCGTCGCGAGATCTCCTGCGACCGTGGGAACCAGCTTCTCCAAAGCGGGATTTGCGGCGGCCTCGATGAAGACTCGGACGTCGCTGACACCGGAATCTACGGGAAACCAGCGATTGTAGGGATGCAGACCTTTGACCGGCGTGCCGTCCGGGCGATAGAGCAGCCCCTCCGCCGCGAAGCCCGGCTGCACAGCGGTGAACCCCAGATCGACGACGCCCTCAACAAGGCCACCCTCCCAACCGGCGGGAATCTGCGCTGAGAGCTCGAACCATGTGGTTCCCCAGGCGGGACCCCATCGATCACCGACGGCGGCCTTCGTAAACGGTGCAGCCAAGGCTTCCGTGACCGGCACGGGCTCGCCTGGAACGTCCCAGCGACGGACATACAGCGGGATGGCCGCACGGTAGACGGCGGGCACCAGGCGTTCCTTGTATACCCTGGCGAGCCGTCGCTTGATTTCGATTTGATGACTCTCGACCAAAGCATCCACCGCCCGAACCTACGCGCTGTCCGGAAGCGCCGGATCTGCTGACAAGTTACTTACCGGTCGATCAAGCTGGGCTCATCCATCCCAACCGGCGGCAGAGGGCTCGCGGCCATCCGGCTCGGCCGCCGGGCTCGGGTGACCCGGTCGAAGTCGGTAGAGCACCTCACCGGCATGCGGTTCGACGAAGGTATCGGGGTCGGCCTGGAAGGCTGCGATGTCGACAGTGGCTGGGTCGAGGTAATTGAGGTTGACCGAGCGGACCACCTCTTCCGGAATGCCAGTGGCCAAGGTCACGGTTACCCGGTTGCGCTCTCCGCGTTCGGGGTCCCAGGTCCCCTGACCACGCAGGTGGGTCGAATGGGCGAGCTCACCCCACGCATGGTCCTTGAAGCGCTCCCACTGGCCGAGGAAGTAGTCCCGGTTGTGATAACCGATCTCGGTAATCTGCGGGTGCATGACCGAGACCTGAGTGATGTGCGGAGCGTAGATGATCAACTCGCCACCGTCGGCGACAATCGGCTCCAGCTTGTAGAAGCCCTTCGCCGCAGTCCAGATGTCTTCGTACTTTTCAGGCATGATCGACAGCACCCGCTTGACCGGTGCCTCCAGGTAACAGACATGGGTCTCTGCGGAAATTGCCGCGCACGCGGCCCAAGCGTCCTCGGGGCTGCCGAATGCCACGGCGTGCAGGGTGTCGGTCCCAGATGCCACAACCAGGCAGAGCGCCAGCCGCTCGGCCGGGATCAAGGTCGCGGCCTCGTTGATCAGAGCGCGGACCGGCGTCACGCCGCGGGTGCCGATCATCTCCGCACTGGTGATCAACGCGCCGACCCAATGAGAGAGGTTGATCAACTCGGGACCGGAAACGCCCGGGAAGAAGTACTTGTTGCCACCGGAAAACCCGACGACCTCGTGGGGAAATACCGGCCCGAGCACGATCACCACGTCGGCGTCGGCCACGTGACGATTGATCCGCACCGGAACGTCGACCTCGGTCATCAAACCTCCGGTCAATTCAGTTAGCCGATCGGCGCCGATCGTGCCCAGTCTGGTGAACGTCGCCGGATCCCAGGACTCGTGGTTCAAGATCGTCCAACCTGGGTACCGGTGCTCTCTGGTGCCGGGTGGAAAGCCAAGGTGCCTGGCCAGTTGATCTTCTTCCATGCCCTGATGAGTGCCCAATGCGATTAGCACTGTGACAGCGGCGGCTCGGCCACGCAGCGCATCGTGTGCAGCACCCATCAGCAGCGGTAGGGGGCAGGTGCGGGTGCCGTCCGGAACGACCAGACACACCCGCTTTCCATCAAGATCGGCACTGGCGAGCTGGCCCCGGACAAAGGCGTGCACCTGATCAGGCGCCAGGTGCTCGCCCACTCCACCGATAACCGCCGCTCTGTCGGGATCCCCCGGATTCGTTCCGTAGCTGGTCGTAGGGTTCACCTGGGTGACCATGACCTCACCTTTCCCCAATGTCGTTGTGATCACAAGGACACGGGATTGTGCCCGGCGTCGGGAACCCGATCAGGCGAAGAGCGACGCTACTTCCCGGTAGGAGTCGATCAGCGCAGGGATTATGGCTCGGACCTGTGCATAGGTCGAGATCTCCTCGGCAGACACCGCCACCGGCTCGCTTTCGTCCTGTGCCGCTGGACCGCCCAACGCGACAAGAGACTCGATCAGTGTCGGGGCACCGCCAAGGGCATACCAGCCCAGGGCCGCTGCACCGAGCGCCGTACCCCCCGCATGGGCCTGGATGTAGAAGGGCCGGGCCAACACTGCCGCCATGACGCGTTGCCACAATGCGGAGCGGAATGGCCCGCCGGTGCCTCGGATCGCCTGTACCGGTGACACCGTGTCCAGCGAGTCGACGATTGTCGAGACCTGAAGACAGACGCCCTCCAGAGCCGCCCGGAGGAAGTGGCTGCGGGTGTGATGGTGACGAACGCCCAGAAAGGCGCCGGTGAGATCCGGGTCCCACAGCGGGGCCCGCTCGCTCAGGACGTACGGCAACATGACCAGGCCGTCGCTTCCCGCCGGCACCTGCTCGGCTAGAGCCAGCAGCTTGCTATCTGCGTGCCCGCCGAGCAGATCGGGCGTGAATGCCCCGCCTGCCCATCGCAACGCGATGCCACCGTTGCTGACCGCACCTCCAACAACCCAGACGTCTTCGGTGAGTGCGTAGCAGAAGAGCCGCCCCGCGGGATCCAGCCGGGGCGCCGGCACGGCCATTCGCACGGCCCCACTCGTTCCCATAGACAATCCGGCGATACCGGGCTGGATCGCACCGGTACCCAGATTTCCCAGCGGCCCATCAGCAGCCCCGACAACAACGGGAAGACCCGCGGGCAACTCGGTTCTGCTGGCCGCCTCGGCAGTGAGGGTGAGCACGG
>DATFQK010000225.1:0-8571 GCA_035264345.1 Gemmatimonadales bacterium
GTCCCCGGCATCTTGCTGCGGGGGTACGGGAAAGACGAGGTGCTGGTGCACCAGCACGCCGTTCCGGAGGCCCGGGTAGTCGCCGATCCGGACCGGGCTGCGGGTGCCGACCGTGCGCTGGCCCGGGGAGCCCAGGTATTGGTGCTGGACGACGCCTATCAGCGGCTGGACGTGCGGCGGGGCCTGAACATCGCGGTAGTGAGCGCGGAGACTACCCGCGCAGTCCGCTGGTCACTGCCGGCAGGTCCCTGGCGCGAAGGACTCCGGGCATTGGAACGGGCCGATGCGGTGGTCGTGACCAGAAAGCGAGCTACGCCGGAGGCGGCCCTCACTCTGGCCGCCGATCTGCAGACCAGGGTACAGGGACCGGTGGCCATCGCCCATCTGGGCCTGCAGTACGTCGAGGGCATGGTCAGCGGACTTCGCCACCCCGCATCAAGTCTGGCCGGGAAGCGGGTGGTCGCGGCCTCCGGGATAGCAGACCCGGACGCCTTTGTGGCGCAGACGAAGGCAACCGGCGCGGCGGTGCAGGTAGCCACCTGGAAAGATCATCATGACTACCGCGACGAGGACGTAGCCTGGTTGGCTCACGCGGCCCGGCGGGCGGATCATGTGGTGATCACCCAGAAGGATGCCGTCAAGCTGCGAAACCGCTGGCCCAGCTCGGTGCCTGAGCCGCTGGTGGCAATGCTGGATCTGCACTGGGAGGAGGGCGGTGAGGACATTGCCGCCGCGCTGGATACCGTCGTCACCCCAGTGGAGCGACTGTAAACATCTTTCGGAGCGTACCGGAGCGATATGACCACCGTCAGCCGTCCCAATCAAGACCTCATCCGTCCCGATAAAGACAAGTTCCTTGCCGAGGAGAATCCGTTCGAGGCGATGATGTCCCGCTTCGACTACGCGGCTCAGCGGTTGAGTCTCGATCCTGGTTTGTACAAGGTGCTCCGCAGCCCGGAAAAACAGGTGATCGTCTCGGTGCCCATTCTCCGGGACAACGGCGATGTGGATGTCTACACCGGCTACCGGGTGCTCTACAACACATCGCGCGGGCCGGCCAAAGGCGGCATCCGCTTCGATCTGAACGTGACGCTGGACGAGGTCAAAGCGCTGGCGGCGTGGATGACCTGGAAATGCGCCGTGGTGAACATCCCCTTCGGTGGTTCCAAGGGCGGTGTGGTCTGTGATCCAGCCAGCATGTCCAACGCCGAGCTGGAGCGAGTCACCCGCCGATATACCTCGGCCATCATCGAGACCCTGGGACCCGATTCCGACGTTCCCGCTCCCGACATGAACACCAATGAGCGGGTGATGGCCTGGATCATGGACACCTACTCCATGCACAAGCGGCACACGGTCACCGCAGTGGTGACGGGGAAGCCGGTCGAAATGGGTGGCTCGCTGGGCCGACGAGAGGCAACGGGACGGGGATGCATGCTGGTAACCCGCCAGGCGCTCAACCGTCTAAGAATGCCGGTGCAGGGGACCAGGGTCGTGGTTCAGGGGTTCGGCAATGTGGGTTCAGTCTCTGCGGCGCTGATGGAGCAGCAGGGGATGAAGATCATCGCCGTCAGCGACAAGTCGGGCGGGATCTACAATCCCAAGGGCCTGAGGGTCCGCGAGGTGATACAGCACGTCAGGCAACACCGTTTCCTGAGCGGCTACCCCGAGGCCGAAAAAATTACCAACGAACAACTGCTCACATTGGATTGCGATGTCCTGGTGCCGGCCGCACTGGAGAATGTGATCACCAGCCATAACGCGGCCGACATCAAGGCTCGGATCATTTGCGAGGGCGCCAACGGCCCGACCACTGCCGGCGCGGACAAGATCTTGGAAGAAAACGGGGTCTTCGTCATCCCCGATATCCTGGCCAACGCGGGGGGCGTCACCGTCAGCTACTTCGAATGGGTTCAGGACCGTGGGGGATATTTCTGGGACGAAGATACCGTGAACCAGCGGTTGGAACGCATCATGGTGCAGTCCTTCGAGGAAGTCGCCTCTATGGCCGGCCGGCACGGCATCAATCTGCGGATCGGGGCATACATGCAGGCCATCGAGCGGGTCGCCGCGGTGCACCGACTGAGGGGGATGTATGCCTGACAGCGGGGAGGCAGGGAAGCGGGGAGGGGGGGACGTAAGGCGTGCACATCGAGATCGTAGCCGTTGGGAAGCTCCGGCCATACTACCGTCAGGCCGCTGACGACTACCTTCGCCGGCTACGCCGCTACGCTCACGTTCGGGAGCTGGAGGTTCGCGAGGCAATTCGGGCCCCTAACCCACTAGCACAGCGGGCCGAAGAGGCGGCCCAGCTCGAGACCCGGGTTCCCGAGGGAAGCACCGTAGTCGCACTGGCACGCGAAGGCATGGGATGGAACAGCCGGGAGCTCGCTCACCAAGTCGACCGCTGGCTGCTGCAGGCCCGGCCACTCGCCTTTCTGATCGGAGGCTCCTCCGGCCTCGATTCCTCGGTAATCGCGCGGGCATCGGCGCGTTGGAGTCTGGGGCCGCTTACGTTTCCCCATGAGCTTGCCCGGGTCATTCTGTACGAGCAGCTCTATCGGGCGTACACGATTCTTCGCGGAGAGCCGTACCACAAAGGAGTCTAGAGTCAGGAGTCGGGAGAATATGAGTAGCGACACTGAAACGGGCTGCTACTGATGGATTTGAGGCTCCTGACTCCCGCGGCCCGACTCCCGACCCATGGCTGAATGGTTCGAAGAGTGGTTCGGTGAAGACTACCTCCGCTTGTATCCTCATCGTGACGATGCCGATGCGGCCCGCGCCGTGGCGCTCATCAGCCGGTCGGTTGGCCTCCGGCCGGGGTGGCGGGTTCTGGATGTCGCCTGTGGTGCCGGACGCCATGCCCGGGCATTCGGGGAGGCCGGAGCCTGCTGCTTCGGGGTCGATCTCTCGGCGACGCTGCTGCGGATGGCCCGGAAGGTCATTACGGCACCCCTCATCCGGGCGGACATGCGCCAGCTCCCCATTCGCCCGGGTTCGATGGATCTTACGGTCAATCTCTTTACCAGCTTCGGATACTTTGAGCATGACGCCGAGCACGGCCTGGCCCTGCAGGAGATGATCTCCACTTTGCGACCGGGTGGCTGGTTCGTGATCGACTTCCTGAATCCGGCGGCCGTTCGGCGCCAGTTGGTGCCCGATGAAACCCTGGAGCTGGACGGACACGCTGTTCGAGTCACCCGATCGGTTTCGCCCGATGGCCGATACGTGTGCAAGCAGATCCAGGTGCCGGGCGGTCGGCAGTTTCAGGAGCGGGTGCGGCTGTTCGAGCCCGACCAGATCTCCCACATGATGGAGAGCGCCGGCGTGGAAATTCGGCAACGTTTTGGTGACTACGATGCCGAACCGTTCCACCCGGGGTCACCTCGGACCATTATCATGGGACAGGTCGGATGACTTTGGGCCTGGTATCGACGCCACTGGGCTCGATTGCGGAGTTTCCCTCAGTCAGAGAAGGAGCCTTCGATCCAGCCCTGGCCGAAGCCTTTGTGGCGAGTCCGGCGCGAGACTCGGCCCTGGCTCGGTTGACAGAACCTGGTGCATTGGTGGTGACCACCGGCCAGCAGCCCGGGTTGTTCACCGGTCCGCTGTACACCATTTACAAGGCACTATCAACCGTTGCGCTGGCTCGGATAATGGAGCGGCAGTGGCAACGGCCGGTTGTTCCGGTGTTCTGGGTGGCTGGAGACGACCACGACTTTGCCGAGGCAAGCCACACCAGCTGGATCACCGGCGATGGCGCGGTTCGCAACGTATCTCTTCCTCCCCGGCCGCCGGATGCCCCGCTCACACCGCTGTATCGCGAGCAGCTGGGCGGCAACATCGTGGAATTGCTGGACACGTTCGCCGGCGATCTTCCCGCCTCCGAGTTTCGCACCTGGACCATTGAATGGCTGCGCCGGTACTATCGGCCGGAGGTCAGCCTTGCCGCCGGCTTTGCCGGAGCGTTGGCTGAACTGCTTGCTCCATCAGGTATCGTGTGTCTCCAGAGCACTCATCCAGTGGTGAAACGGGCAGCAGCGCGCCACCTCATCCGAGCGCTGGGACTGGCGCGGGAACTGGACGCGGATCTGGAGCATCGAACGCACGAGCTGATGACCATGGGGATGGATCCTGGAGTTCCGGTAGGGGAGGGTGCCACGCTGGTCATGCTGGAAGGGCCGATGGGCAGGGATCGGCTGTTGCTGGACGATGGCGGCTATATCACGCGGCGGGGCCGACAACGCTACGATCTCGAGGCGCTCCAGCGCATCGCGGCTGCCGAGCCGGAGCGGCTGTCGCCCAATGTGCTGCTCCGACCGGTCGTCGAGAGTGCCCTGTTGCCAACGGTGGCCTACCTTGGTGGTCCCGGCGAGCTCAGATACCTTGCCCTGACATCGCCGATCTATGAGCGGATGCGGGTTCCCCGGCAGACGGTTCTTCCCCGCTGGTCAGGGGTAATCGTCGAGCCGAAAGTCGACCGGATCCTGGAGAAGTTCGGCATCGATCTCCTGGAACTTCTGGAGCCTCCCGGGCCGCTGGAGGCCCGGCTGGTGCGGTCTCAGCTGCCCGACTCCCTCACCCGCACGCTGCAGGCACTTCGGGAGGAGCTGATCTCGGGCTACGACCGACTGGCTCGCGGAGCGGCCGAGATCGATCCCACGCTGACCAAGTCGGTGCAGGGAACCAAGAATCAAGCGCTCGCTACGCTCAAAGACGTCGAAAAGAAACTGGTCCAGCACTTGAAGCGGAGGCAGGAAGTCGAGTTGGGACAGCTCGCCAGGGCTCGGGTCCTGGTGCTTCCCGAGGGGCAGCCGCAGGAGCGGCTCCTCACCATCGCCTCATTCCTGGCCCGTTATGGCCCGGCGCTGCTCGAAGAGCTGAGCGAGAGCATCGAAGCGTGGTATGCTGCGGCCCTTGAAGGGGCCCTGCACCCGTCGTAGACTCGACCCATGTCGGTCATCGCGTTGATTCTACTCGTCGCACTTCTCATCCCGATCATGGGCATTGTGGTGGACTCTCCCATAGGACGGGCCCTCGCTCGCCGACTAGAGGGGCCGCAGCAGACTCCACCGGCTCTCTCCGATCTGGCCAAGAAGGTGGAGCTGCTGGAAGCCGAGATCGATGATCTGGCGCGCAGCGTACAAACGCTTCAGGACGAGAACGCATTCCTGCAGCGGTTGTTGGAGGATCCCGCCCAGCGCCGCCCAACCCTTCCTCCGCACCCACGGCCCTGACCGCCAAGCGGGTTCGTCCTGCGGCCATGGTGGCCGCTGGAATCCTGCTGAGCCGCATCCTGGGCCTGGTTCGCAACCGGGTCTTCGCCCACTTCTTCGGCACCTCCGACGCCGCAGATGCGTTTAACGCGGCGTTCAGGATTCCCAACTTTTTGCAGAATCTGTTTGGAGAAGGGGTTCTCTCCGCCTCGTTCATTCCGGTCTATGCCCGGCTGCTCGGCCGCGAGGAGGAAGAGGAAGCCCGCCGCCTGGCGGGTGCGGTGTTCACCCTGCTCGCCCTGGCCTCCGCGGTTTTAGTGCTGCTGGGCGTGTTGGCTACGCCCGCGCTCATCGCCCTGATCGCTCCGGGATTTTCCGGCCAGAAGCGAGAGATCACCATTCGGCTGGTACGAATCCTCTTTCCTGGCGCCGGTCTGCTAGTCCTGTCCGCCTGGTGTCTTGGAGTACTGAACAGCCACCGGCGTTTCTTCCTCTCCTATACCGCCCCGGTTCTGTGGAACATCGCGATTATCGTCACGCTGATCGCGTTCGGCCGCTCGGTGCAGGGCTATGACTTGGCGGAGTACACTGCGTGGGGGTCTGTGTTGGGCAGTGCCGTTCAGTTCGGGGTTCAGTTGCCGCCGGTCCTCGGGGTTCTCGGTGGACTTACCCTGACACTGCAGCGACAATCCGCTGCGGTTCGGACAGTGATCAGGAATTTTGTTCCGGTATTTATCGGACGCGGGGTGGTACAGATCAGCGCCTACGTCGATACCGTGCTGGCAAGCCTGCTTCCCACTGGAGCGGTAGCGGCGCTGTCCTATGCGCAGGTGCTCTACACCCTCCCGGTGAGCCTCTTCGGGATGTCGGTCTCGGCGGCCGAGTTGCCGGCCATGGCGCGAGAAACTGGAGAAGGCAGTGAGCTCGCCGCCCAGCTTCGGACCCGACTGGAGCGTGGGCTGAGACAGATCGCGTTCTTCGTAGTGCCCTCCGCCGTAGCATTCCTGGTCCTGGGAGACGTGATCACCGGGGCCCTGTATCAATCCGGTCAGTTTACCCGGAGCATGACCGTCTATGTCTGGGGCATTCTGGCCGGATCGGCTGTCGGGCTGCTCGCGTCGACCCTGGGCCGCCTCTACGCGTCCACCTTCTACGCCCTTCAAGACACCAGGTCCCCCCTCCGGTTCGGCATCATCCGGGTGATTCTTACGGTCGTGCTGGGCTATCTGTTCGCCATTCCACTCCCCTCCCGTCTGGGTCTGGACCCCAAGTGGGGCGCAGCCGGTCTCACCATTTCGGCCGGGATTGCCGGCTGGGTGGAGTTCATCCTCCTTCGCGCGGCACTCAATCGCCGGATCGGCAGGACCGGAATACCGGCTCGGCTGATGGCCAGGCTGTGGGGCGGGGCAGGGGCAGCCGCTATCGCCGGCGGCGCAATGAAGCTGGGACTACAGGGTCAGCATCCTCTGATCGTGGCGTTATTTTCCGTTGGTATCTATGGAGTTGCGTACTTCGCTATCACCGCAGAGCTGGGGGTTCCAGAGTCACGCCGCGTCCTGGCCCGCGTACCATGGTTCTCCCGGTGAGAGCCGATTCCAAGCAGATCCCTGATTCCGAGCAAGCACGACGTGACCACTCCCGCCCTCCCCGACGCGCTCCAGAGAAAGCTCGACACCCTTCCTGAGGGGCCGGGGGTTTACCTCTGGAAAGGGCAGGACGGTGAGGTGCTCTACGTCGGGAAGGCAAAACGGCTCCGAAGCCGGGTGCGGAGTTACTTCGCGACCGACTTTGCAGACAGCCCGCGCAATCGCCTGCTCCAGCGCCTGATCGCGGACGTGGAAACCTTCGTGGTGCCGAACGAGCCCGGCTCACTGATTCTGGAAAACAATCTCATCAAGGAATATCGCCCTCGATTCAACGTCCGACTTAAGGATGACAAGAGTTACCCTTCGATAGCCGTGACCCTCGGCGAGCCCTTCCCCCGAGTGCTGGTTACCCGGCGACGTGACATTCCCGGTGCCCGCTATTTCGGTCCTTACACCGATGTGGCCCAGCTTCGGCGCACGCTGGCCATCATTCGGCGGCTCTACACCGTACGGAGCTGCCAGGACCGGCTGCCCGAAGAGCGCCGGGAGCGCCCGTGTCTGGACTACTACATCGGGCGTTGTCGCGCTCCTTGCATGGGCTGGCACGATTTCCCGGATTACCAGCGCATGGTGGAAGACGTGGTGAACTTCCTGGAAGGACGAACGCAGGATGTACGAGTACGGGTTCGTGAAGCCATGCTCGAAGCCAGCAACCGGGAGGACTTCGAGCGCGCCAGAGAACTGCGCGACGCGCTCCGCTGGCTCGACCGGCTGGAGGAGCCGCTCAGTGTCGAGGTGATGGGGACGGGTGACGCCGATGTCGTGGGGTATGCCCGGGACGGCGACGATGCTGTGGGCGTGCTGATCCGGGTTCGAGCGGGCAGGGTTGTGGGGCGGGAACACCGGTTTCTGGAGAACGTGGAGGAGGAACAGGACAGCGCGGTTCTGAGCGCGTTTCTGGTTCGCTATTACGTGCCGGCGGAAGACCGGGTCCGCCGCCTCGTGGTGCCTTTCGCGCCGGATGAATGGGACACCGTGCGCGAGCTGTTGCCCGGTACCGACTGGTCCATTCCCCAGCGGGGAACCGCCCAACGATGGCTGTCCCTGGCCGACCAGAACGCCATGCATCTCCTGGAAAGCCTGAGGATCGAATCGTTCGAGACGGAGGAGCGAGCGGAAGACCCGGTGTACGCGTTGGGCCGGGACCTGGGCCTCAGCATCGTGCCGCGGAGCTTCATCTGCGTCGACATCTCTCATAATCAGGGCCGCGACACGGTGGGTTCTCTGGTGTGGTTCGAGGCGGGTCGGCCCCGGAAGAGCGAGTATCGCAAATTCAAGATCCGGGGCGCCGGCCAACAGGACGACTATGCCGCAATCCAGGAGGTCCTGACCCGGTATTTCACCCGCCGCAAGGACGAGCAGCTGCCGCTCCCGGACCTGATCGTGATTGATGGCGGCAAGGGCCAGCTCAGTGCTGCCGTCACGGTAGTCGAGCAGCTCGGTTTTCCCGAGCTGCCCATCATCAGCCTGGCCAAGCGAGAGGAAGAAGTATTTGTCCCCGGCCGCGCTGAGAGTCTTCGGCTGCCTCGCCGGAGTCCCTCGCTGCGACTGCTCCAGCGGGCGAGAGACGAAGCCCATCGCTTCGGGCTGGCCTACAACCGAAAGCGCCGAACCCAGAGGACAATCACTTCGGAGCTGCTCAGCATTCCAGGAGTCGGGCCGACCAAGCGGCGGCGCCTCCTGGAACGCTTTGGAAGCCTCGCCGG
>DATFQK010000226.1:0-5230 GCA_035264345.1 Gemmatimonadales bacterium
CGAAAGACCGGGCTGCGCCTCGAAGCCGTTCCACTGGGAGCCGACAAAGCCGCCACCATTCTGGACGAAGTTGGTGAGGGCCTGCTGGGCCTCGGTCGACAGCGGGAGGTCGTAGGTCGCACCATTTAGGTGAATGACGACGTCGAAGCCGTTCAGGCTCGGGTTCGTTCCGTCCCAGGTGTACTCCGGAGCCGGACGAAGAGTGACCTGAACACCGGAATCCGCCAGGCTCGCAGCCAGGGCACTGGTCGCGACTGCGTCGGTGTCGGCGAGGATCAGTACGCTCGGTCCTACACCGGAAGCCTGACTGATACCAAAGCTCGGGCCCGCCTTCAGCGAGATGAGAGCCTTGGCCGGTCGGGAGCTGGCCACCGCCATCGAGGATGGGGCAGGCCTGGCCCGGGGATGGGGACCACTGGTCGCCACCACAGGCTGCGCCTTTATGGAGGTCGTCGGGTCGGTAAGCTGGTCGCTACTGCACGCCAGCTGTCCCGCCAGAATGATTGCGATGAATGGCAGGAGGAGCCGACCCCGTCGCCGGTGCGGGTGCAGGGTGAAGAACAGTGGGGCGGTCATATTTCCTCCAATGCCGCGAAGGTGGAACTACGGTTAAAAGCCCTCATCGTTGAGCGTGAACTAGATCAGACTCCGTGGACCTGTACGAACTTGTTGTATGATCTGACTACCCCTGGTCCTGTACTAACCTGTTGTCCGTTCCAACTCACTTACTGCCTTTCTTCTCCTTCTTTGTCGGTACCACAACCTTGGCTTTGGTCACGACCTCGGGTGGCTCGAGCACGAACGTGGCCCGCGCCTCGCTTCCCTTCACTGCCGCCACCAGCGTGCGTCTGCCCTCTTTGCTCGCCGGCGTCCACCGGGTGTGAGCTCGCCCATGGGCATCGGTCATCACCCGGGCCGGACTGACGCTGCCGGACTTCGTGGCGAACACCACCGGTTGGTCGGCGACCGGGTTGCCGTACCCGTCAGTCAGATCCACATCGAGTGACTGCACCGCCCTGGTTGCGGTTCCCGGCTTGGGAGTCACGAAGGCCAGGTTCGCGGGACCCGCTGCCCGGGCTCGTGCCGTGATCTCCAGTGGCCGATCGAGTCCCTCCACTCTGACCTTCAGGTGCTGAGCCCCGATGGAGTGTCCTAGCGTCCAGGGGAGCTTTGCCCGGCCCGTCGCATCGGTGGTGACCACGCTGTCGCTCACGGAGCCGGCCTGCGGCTCCAGAGTGATCGGCACGCCGGGAACCTCGTTCCCCGCCAGATCCAGCACCTTGATCTCAACCGCTGGCCGGATGGGCTGTCCCACCGTGCCCTCGTACTTGGCGGTACCCACCAGCGTAGCCTTGGCCGGCGCTCCGGCCACTGCATGGGCCGTGAGCATGAACCGAGGCACGGTCCTGGCGCTCCCTACCTGGACGTAGGCTCGCTGCTCTCCGCTCCGGGGGCCGAGTGTCCAGCGGGCCCGCGTCTCGCCCAGAGAGTCGGTTCGCGATTCGGCTGCCACGATGCTGCCATCGTCCGCTGCCGACCACGCCACCGGCACATCTGCCAGAGCGACTCCGCTGGTGTCCGTCACTCGTACCGTCACCGGCTCGGGCAGCGTGGAGCTCACCGGTCCCTCACGCTCTTCGGTCACCACCGTGAGCCGGGTATTCGCCGCTACCGGCTCCGCCTCCGCCGTCACTATGGTCGGTGTCGCCACACCATCAGCCATCACCGAGAGAGTCTGACGCCCGGGCGATCCGTCGAGAATCCAGCTGGCCCGAGCCACGCCCTGTGCATCCGACGAGTCGGCCTGGGGCTCGGCTCGTCCTTCGTTCTCCTGCAGGACGAACCGCACCGGGATCCCCGGAACCGGCCGTCCACTGCGGGAGACCACCTGCACCGAGACCGGCTGCGGCACGCGGCGCCCGGCCGGTGCGCGCTGTCCGTCTCCTGAGAGCAGCGTCAGCGACGAGGGCACGGGGTACACTTCCACCGCCAGCTGCGTCGCCATCGCGTTGTTGCTGGCGGTGAACACCGTCTTTCCCGGTGCCAGTCCCACCGCATTCCCCAGGCTGTCGACGCTAGCGACCGAAGGGTCGGCGGAACGCCACCGCACCATCGCCCCCTGGATTTCGTTGCCTCTGGCATCCACCAGCTGGGCCGCCACATTGCCCTGATCGCCTTCCGGCATCCGGAAGACCGTGTCCCCAGTGACCCGCAAGGCTGCCGCTTGCTGCTGCACGTACACGTGGGCCCGCACTGTCTTGTTGCCTACCGTGACCATGATCACGGTCGCTCCACCACCCTGAGCGATTACCGTTCCCGCACTATCGACCGATGCCACGGTCGTGTCGCTGCTGTTCCACAGCGTGGCGGCTCCTGGCAACGCGTTCCCCCGTGTGTCCGTCGCCGTCACCGCCAGTTGAATCGTGTCACCGATCGATGTCGCGGTGTCCGCGGTTGGCGTGACTCCGACCCATCTCACGTTGGTGACACCCAGCGAGTCCACCTCGAACTTGGACTTGAGCGAGTGGGTGTACGACAGGATCGACACCAGACCCGCTCCCGCCGAGATCACACCGGCGCCCCACCGCCACGCATTGCTGATCAAGCCCTGAGGTGGCAGGACTTTGGGCATTGCTGGCTTGGACCCGACCACCGGTGCTGGTTTACTCCATCCGGTCACAGAGCGGCACCCTTTCTTCGCCCGCCATTTCTCCGTCGCCGTCGGTCTTGGGGAGCTCCGCGCCATTCAGCGCGCCGACAAAGACGACGCAGCTCCGACCCGGCCGTGTCCGATGAGTTGCTTTGGCGCGCCATCCACCTGGGCCGGCGCCAAGAATCTGAATCTTCACATCGGCACCCGGATCCACCTGCAACGCCTCCAGGGTGCTCGCGAATCCCGGGCGTGACGCCCGATACTTGTCCTGGGCGGCAACCACGGTTCGCAGTGAGCTCTTGAGGATCGATGCCGGCGTCGCCTGCCACGCCGCGCCCGCAGTCTGGGCTGGAGCGCCGCTGGGCGCCCCGAGCCCCAGTCCGAGTACCAGGGCATGGGCTGCGAGTTGTCCAGCTCGAGACATCGCTCCTCCTGCATTCGGACCAGCGTACGACGCTGACGAGGGTTCAGCCGCTCGTTTGTCCCTCACGTACCGAAGGCTTTGAGGCACAGGTAGTTTCGGCAAGAACACCTAAAGTCTCAATTAGTAAGAATGTGACAGCGTATAGAATGCAGGCACCGTTAAAACGGCAGGAACGGCTAAACGGCAGAATCGGTTGTGCCGGGTGAAGCTACGTCATGCAAGCGATCGCAGCGGCAGACTGCAGCGGCTCACATCAGCCGGTACTTGGGTCCACTCCCGCCTTCCCGAGGCGTCCAGCGCGGACCCACCACGTCGGTGGCCTTGCAATCCACACAGTTGGGCGCGTTGACCCGGAGCTGCCCGTCGATCACCTCATAGACGCCCGCGGGACACAGGTGGGAGTAGAACTGGGCCAACTCCGGACTCACATCCCGGCCAACCAGGAGGTGGGAGGGGATGGTGTCGCGAGTCGCATTTCCTGACTTGAAGACCGCGTCGAGCTTGCCGAAGGTGAGCACGCCGTCCGGGCTGAAAGACGCTGCTCCATCGGTGATGCGGGGCACCGATGCATCGGATGGCATAGTGATCCTGCCGCCGGGAAAACGTCCTCCGGTGAGGGTCATCAGTCCAGCCTTGGCGCCGCCCAGGTAAAATCCGTCCTTGAACACGAGCCTCATGTTCCGGGTGCGATAGAGATCGCGCGCGATATAACTATCGGCCACCATACGGTCGTACGCCGCTAGCGACGCGGCCGAGTTGTCTCCCGATTTGAGAGCCTGAAAAGCCACCCGCGCCGCAAAGATCCCCGACTGCATGGCGTAATGAATTCCCTTGAGGGAGGGGACATCCACAAACCCGGCAGCGTCGCCCAGGATCATGACCCCGGCGCCACAGCGACGCTCCGGCAGCGAGTAAAAGCCCCCTTCGGGAATGGTCTTCGCTCCCCATTCCAGAAGCTTTCCTCCCTCCAGATACGGCCGGAACAGCGGATGCAGCTTCATCCGCTGGAGCAGTTGATGAACATCAAGCGCGGCATTGTGGTAGTCGAGCCCCACAACCAGGCCGAGAGCTATCTGGGTCGAGCTCAGCGGATACATGAAGCTTCCGCCGAACGCGTCGGTTGGCAGCGGCCATCCCAGAGTATGGACCACCCGGTCCAGCGGGCGTGTGGTCTCCCACACCTCTTTGACGCCGAGCGCGAACAGTTGGGGATTGGGAGAGCCGATCTTCTGCCACTGGGTGTAGGCCTGAGAGAGAAGTCCCCGAGTGCCCTCGGCCAGCATGGTGATCCGGGCGGTGACCTCGGTGGGCTCGGTGTAACCGCTGGCGGGAGTGCCGTCCCGGCTCAAACCCGATGGCGCAGTGCGCACTCCGCGGACCGACTCCCCATCAACCAGTAGAGCATCGACCGGAAAGCCGGCAAAGAGATTGATGCCCGCTTCCTCGGCCCGCTCGCCCAGCCAGCGCACCACCTCGCAGATAGATGCGGTGTAGTACCCGGAGTTGTGCATGGTGGGCGGAGTGGGAAGCCGCTGAGCCCTGCGCTCGGTCAACAGATAGACCGCCTCGCGCGAAACCGCCTGGCGAAAGGGCAGCTGTTCGCTGGGGAGGTCGGGAAACAGCTCGCGGAAGGCGCAGGGGTTGATGACCGCACCCGACAGGTTGTGCTCGCCCAGGCTTTCGGCCTTTTCCAGCACCGCGATGTTGAGCTCGGACATACCTCCGCCCGTCTCCTGCTCCTGCTTGGCCAGACGGCTCAGCTCGATGGCGCAGGCCAGTCCGGCAGGACCGGCGCCCACAATGAGCACATCCATCTCCATAGCTTCCGGCCCCGGCGGCTGGCGAATGATCAATCGGTCGAGCGGAAGCGCGGGCTGATGCTGGGCGGGAAGAACGGTGGCCACTCCAGACTCCTGAGCTTACGAGGTCGGCTGACAACGGCGGATGCTGTTCTAGCCGTGGCTTCGAACCTTCTTCATCTCGGCAGTGAGCCGGGGAACGATCTCGAACAGGTCACCCACGATTCCATAATCCGCAATCTTGAAAATGGGGGCGTCCTTATCTTTGTTGATCGCTACGATCGTTTTCGCGGTGCGCATCCCGGCGAGATGCTGTATGGCCCCCGAGATCCCCACCGCAATGTAGAGGTCGGG